>CAJJBS010000120.1 GCA_905182385.1 Fidelibacterota bacterium TCS55 | reverse complement strand
ACAAAATTTAATTCAAGCATTAGGTGAAGATCAGTATAATGCATTATTTGGAGTTGATGGCCCTCTAGCAGGTTATAGTATCACTAATAAAATCATTTTAAATAATTCAAATATTAATCAAACAATCCTAAATCAAGTTTTAACAGATTTAGCAAAAAATGAATTATCGATTAACTCTATTTCAATTCAAAATTAAATTGAAAAAGATAATTTTTACATTCATTCTTTTATTCTCAAATTTATTTGCTGAAGAAAAAATCGCAATTGCTACAAAAATAATCGGTAATGCCATGTATGTTCGTGGTGATCAATCAGAATCAATAATAAAAAAAGGTCAAATCTTTGAGACTGGAGATATAATTACTACAAAGAAAGGAGGCTTTGTTGCCCTTTTATTTATTGATGATAAAACAGCTTTAAAAATAAAAGAAAAGTCTAAATTAACAATTACTGGTAAACGCTCAGCCCGATCAATTGCTAAAGAAATTAAATTAGAGGGTGGAGTTATACGTGCTATAGTTAATAAACAAAAGCAGTCCGGTTTTATCATTAGAACTTCAGTTTCAGTTGCATCAGTAAAAGGTACTGATTTTTGGGTAATTTCAAACAAACTAAATGATTCACTCATTGGATTAGAAGGGAAAGTGGAATTCTCTAATATTATTTCTGGTGAGTCTTTAGAGATTATAAGTGGAAAAACTGGTATTTCATCATCTTCTGGTGATCTTCAGTCCTTTAAAACTGATCCTAAAAATATTCCTGATGATCCAAGTGATAACGCTAAAGGTGAACAAAAACTTGAGATTCAATTTGAGGATGCTTCAGGAAATAAGAAAACTTTAGTTATTAAATATAAATAATATTGGTTTTGACCCAAAAGATCATATCTAAACATAGAGGGATAGTTCTACTACTTTTATTAATAAGTAGTTTAAGCAGTCAGACTAGATTATTATACCATGCACCTCCACCTTATGCTGAGGTAGGTAAAGAATTAATATTAAAAGCATCTTCATTTGAGCTTATTGATCCCATAGATGCAACTTTATATTATCGTCTTCCTGGAAGCGAATCTTATTTAGAAATACCTTTTATAGATTCAGGTATAAACTGGGAAGCATCTATTCCAGGTTTTGCAATGACTAAAGAAGGCTTAGAGTATGTTATTACTTTTCAATTTAGTCAAGATCGATTAGTCTCATTTCCAAGAGAAGATCCATATAATAATCCTCATTATTTAATGTCAGTTCCTTCAAAACAAAGTGCATTAGGTTTTATGGATATTAAATCTAACAAAGATATTCTTATTTTATCACCTGAGCCAAATCAATTAATTGATAAAAGGTCTGTTTTTATTGCAGCTTCTTTCTTTAATGTAAATAAAGTAGATTTTTCTTCAATCCAATTATTAATTGATAATATAAATGTATCCAATTCTACTTTGATAGAAGAAAATATTTTAAGCTATGACCCTGGTGAATTATCAGTTGGCATTCACACTGTTCAAATTTTACTAAAGGATTTAGATGGAAATGATATTTCTCCATTAACCTGGAAGTTTACCGTTGGAACAGAGCGGGTTGAACTTTCAGAAATAATTAAATTTAAGGGTAAAGTTAATAGTAGGTTATCAACTGAAAAATTAAGTGGGTCCTCATTAAATATCGCAGAGTTAGTGGGTGATATGAAAGTAGATGCTGAATGGGCTGAATTAAGTACAAATCTTAGATTAACCTCTCGAGAATCACCTTATTCTCAACCCCATAATCGTTTTGGGACTTCCTTCTCTTTTGCAAATTTCATAGATGTCAATTTTGGAGATTTTTACCCTCAATTAAGTCATTTTACAATTGATGGTAAACGGGTTCGAGGTATTGGAATTAATGCTGATTTAAATTGGTTTAGAATTCAATTTATTAATGGTGAATTAAATAGAGTTGTTCAAGAAAAAAATAATCTAAATGGCGGTTATAATATTTTATATGATAGAACATCAACAAATCAAGATGGATCTAAATCATATTATTTAGATAGAACAGGTTTTACTTTTAGAAGAAATGTAACAGGAATAAGGCTCTCTACGAATTTATTTTCTAAACTAAAAGCTGGTGTACATCTTATAAAAACCCGAGATGATACTACTTCCGTAAATAAAATTTTAAATCAAGCCACATTTTTATCTGATTCATTAGTTCAAGGTGTACCAATTGGTATTTATACTGTTGATGGTTTTAATAATGCATTAACATTAGCTGGGAATAAATTAAATAGGCCCACAAATAATTGGATTGGTCAAAAACCACAAGATAATCTAGTATTTGGATTTAATATTGGTACGGTATTAGATGATCGAAGGTTAACTGTTGATTTTGATTGGAACATAAGTCTCTATAATAGAGATATTTGGGATGGAGAGATGTCTATTTCAGAATTAGATACTGCTTTAGATGATTCATTAGATGGTTTTATAGGACTTTTATATGATGAAAACGGTAAGGAACTTCCTGGCTCTTCAAAGATTAGTACAGGAGATATTTTATTGGATCCAGAAAGTTTTAAAAGTATGTTTATTATTAATACCAACATGACACCTCTTATACCTATTGATATAAATTCACTTAGTTCAAATCCAATTGCAGCAATTATAAATATGCCATCATCAGCTTTTAGAATAAAACTAAGAGGAAATTATTCAAGAAATAGTATTTTAGCAGAATATTTACAAGTTGGACCTGAATATATTTCATTAGCTAATCCATATTTAAGAAGTAATACACGCCAGTTTACGATATCAGATAGAGTTTCTTTACTTGACCAAAAATTATTTCTTAATTTAGGTTTTAAACATCTTGATAATAAAATTTTAAAGACTATCGTTTCTCCTTTAAATACAAATACATTATTTATGAATTTAACTTTTTTATTAGGTTCAAATATGCCGACATTTGTTTTTAACTATCAGTCGATTGGTAAAAACAATGAAAAAACAAAACTAGATTCAGTTGGAAGTGGGACTATTGATTTAAGAGAAGATTCGAAAGCTTCAACTAGCATGTTGGCAGTTAGTGTGCCTTTTACGAGTGGAAACCTTAAGCAAAATATTACTTTAAATATTGGAAAAGTTACTAACCTAGACAATATTAATAATAAAAGAAGTAATCTGTATTTATTTCCTAAAACAGATTCAAAGACAATCTCAGTTACTTTATCTACACTATTTCCTGATCAATTAAAGGTAGTTTATCATATGAGCCAAACTAAGCTTGAAATCCCTTCTATAAAAAATAATCAATTGAATAAAATACCATATACATGGACTCATTTTTCATTATCAGCTAATAAGATGATTTTTGAAAATAAAGTAAACTCTAAAGGAGTAATTACTTTTTTAAATAGCAAAAGTCAAATTAATTCTAAACTTCTTGGCCTAAAGGCTGGACTAGATTATCGATTGCAAGAAAATTTAACTGCATCGATAATGAGTCAAGTAAGGTTTAACTATACACCTGATTTCAAAAAAGATAAATTAGATAATGACGGAGATGGAAAGATTGATAATTCAGATGAAGTATTTAATATAAATTCCATGGGTCTAATATTTAACGTTCAATATAACTTTTAAGTATGCAAATAAAGACTAAAGACGTTCAAAAGTATGTCCAAAATAATTGGGTTGGTTGGTTAATCACTTTAGGTGCTATAATAATTGTTTCAGTTGCACATTGGATAGGTGTTTTTGATACAATTGAATTAAAGACTTATGATTATCGTTTTAATTCAGTTAGAGGTCCTTTAACTGGTTGGACAGCTTCCGATTCAACTTACATTAATAAAGGAACTGATATAGTCTTACTTGAGGTTGATGATGAAGCATGGAGACTTATGCCTGAAGAATGGCCTTATCCTCGTGGTAGTGTATGGGGGAAAGTTGTACGTAATTTGTATAACGCTGGGGCAAAAGTTATAGTCTTTGATATTCAATTTGATGCTCCAGAGAATCGTTCTGAAGTATATCACGATTTAATTTCAAATATGTCACCAGATCAAATACTTAACCAAGTACCTAATGTTAGAGATTCATCACAAGCAAAATATATATGGGAATCACTTCCATATATGATACCACGTCATGGTGATAAAATGCTTGGAGAAGCTATTGAAGAGGCTCAAATGTTTGGAACATCTGTTATTATGCCTGTAAAAATGGTAACAGAACCTACATCTGTTCCTCCACAATATATTTCTTATCCTGTTGATCCTATAATGAAGGCAAATCCAGAAGTAGGATTAATTAATGACCAAATGGATATGGATGGTTTTTCAAGAAGATATGCACTTTTTGGTGAAATGGCTCATGAACCTGATAAATATTATTTGACCCTTGCAGTCAAAGCTTTTAAAGAGTTTAAAAGTATTCCTGATACAGCTAAACCATATTTTAACCCTGACAACCTTTCTTGGAACTATGGAGGTTATAATATAAATGCTTACGGTGCAGGAAACTCATTCCTTGTGAATTAT
This sequence comes from Fidelibacterota bacterium TCS55, assembly GCA_905182385.1. Taxonomy (GTDB): domain Bacteria; phylum Fidelibacterota; class Marinisomatia; order Marinisomatales; family TCS55; genus TCS55. The sequence goes on along the minus strand of CAJJBS010000120.1, from coordinate 8,915 downwards.
TACGGACCTCCTTCAGGATATAAATACAGAGGAGATAGAGATCTTCCACCTTGGGGTACTTTTCCTAAATTTTCTTTGGCTTATGTTATTGATACTAAAGATGTCACATTGAGAGACCCTATTGAAGATATTGATTGGATGAGCCAGTTTCTTCCTGGAGAAATTCCTGAATGGATTAAAAATATTGAAGATCCGATTGAACGTAAGCAGATGATGGATATAATGGATATCAGTGAAGAATTTGATGTAACAAAATCACCTTTTTATAATAAAATAGTAGTCATAGGTACCTCAGTGGAAGTTCATCATGATTATAAACAAACACCTTACTATAATTTTTGGGGAATTCAGCAATTAACTCCTGGTATGGAGACACATGCTAATGCGATACAAACTCTTTTAGACGAGAATTATATAAATGTTATGGGTGGGCAATTGACTGAATTAATATATGGTTATCCATTTAGTCATACCCTCTTAATAGCATTATTAAGTTTAATCGCATTTTTGATTTTATCTTATTTAAATCCGGTTTCTGCTGGAATTCTTATTATTTTGGAAGGTTTTATTTATTTTGCAATAGTATGCGGAGTTTTCGTTGATGATCTATTTTGGTTTATTAAAAGTAATTTAGCTTCAATGTTTCCTGAAAAAATAATGTCAAATAATTCTAGTCTCTTTAGTATATCTTTACCGGAGATAGGAGAATCCTATGTTATTCCATTAGTTGCTCCGCTAGCTGGTTTGTTAGTTACATATACAGGAAATGTTATTTATAAATTTATAGTTGAACAAAAAGATAAAAAGTTTCTTAAAAATACTTTTGGTGCATATATATCACCTGATCTAATTGATCAAATGTATGCTGATAAACAAGAGCCTAAGCTTGGTGGCGAAGCTGGATATCATACCGCTTTTTTTTCTGACATTCAAAGTTTCTCATCGTTTTCTGAAGTATTAGAGCCTACAAAAATGGTTAGTCTTATGAACCAGTATCTAACGGAAATGACTAATATTCTTCTTGAACACAAAGGGACATTAGATAAATATATTGGTGATGCAATTGTAGCTTTTTATGGTGCCCCTGTTTCTTTAAAAAACCATGAATTTCATGCATGCTTAACTGCTTTAGAAATGGAAAAAAAATTAGAAATTATGAGAAGTGAATGGGCAAATAAAGGAGATTGGCCTGAATTAGTACATAATATTAGGCATCGTGTAGGATTAAACTCAGGAGAGATGGTTACTGGTAATATGGGCTCAGCAATGCGCATGAATTATACCATGATGGGTGATACAGTTAATTTAGCTGCCCGACTTGAGCCAGCAGCAAAACATTATGGAGTATATATCTTTGTTGCTGAACATACTCAAAAAGTAGTTGCTGATCTATTCGAGTGGAGATTTTTAGATTATCTAAAAGTAAAAGGAAAGAATAAACCTGTTAAAGGATATGAACTTATTTCATTGAAAAATGAAATGAGCAATGAACAGTCTCAGTTAGTTCAAGCTTTTGATGAAGGTATGCATCTCTATAAAAAGCAAGATTGGACTAAAGCAAAAAAAAGGTTTAAAGATTCTCTATCAATGGAAGAAATTTTTAAAGATAGACCAACAACTCCTTCAGCTGTTTATTTAGATCGTTGTGACTACTTTAAAGCAGAGCCTCCAGGCAAGAATTGGGATGGTATCTGGACTATGAAGACAAAGTAAGTTTTTTTAAAAAGCTAATAATCTAAAATAATTTATAATACTGAAAATTATGCATAAGGAACGTGGTAAGATTCTTTGGATTGATGATGAGATTGAGCATCTCAAACCGCATATTCTATTTTTAGAGGAGAAAGGATATCAGATTTCTACTTCTAATAGTGGTCAAAATGGAGTTGAGAAGTCTAAAGAACAAATTTTTGATCTCGTTTTGCTTGATCAATTTATGCCTGGCATTGATGGGATAGAGGTTCTTAAAGAGATTAAAGAAGAGAATCCAACTTTACCTGTTATAATGATCACAAAAAGTGATGAAGAATGGCTTATGGATGAAGCAATATCTGAAAGAATTGAACATTTTTTAATCAAACCAGTTAATCCAAGTCAAATTTTTATAGTTTGTAAGCAAGTTTTGGAAAATACTATTATCAAAAGTGATAAAGCTATTAGTGGTTATCTAAAAGAATTTCAACAAATTGAAATAGATATTGATAATTGCCATACATTTGATGATTGGTGGCAAATATATACTAGACTTATTAAATGGGAATCAAAATTGGAAGACCAAAAAGAAGAAAGTTTGGTGCAAATTTTAGATGAACAATTTCAATCATGTAATCATAAATTTACTAAATTTATCGAGCAGGAATATCCAAATTGGCTTTTTGATAAAGATCGCCCTACTCTTTCAAATGATATCGTTTCAAAAGTAGTAAAACCAATATTAGATAATAATGAAAAAGTTTGCCTAGTAGTAATGGATGCTATGCGTTTAGATCAGTTTATGTCTCTTTACCCAATTTTAGCGGAAGACTTTAAGATAAAAATTAAACCTTCTGTCTCTTTATTACCGTCAGCTACACCGTTCTCTCGAAATGCTATTTTTTCAGGTTTATTTCCTGATCAATTTTGTAAAAAATATCCTGAACAACTAGATGCTATGAAGTTAGACAAAGGTAGTTTAAATCATTTTGAAAGTCAATTCCTTACAGATCAATTAAAAAGATATAATTTGTCAAATATTACTCATCATTACCATAAAATATGGATGGTTGATGAGGGAAAACATTTTTTGTCAAAACTAGATAAATATCTAAAAAATGATTTAATTGCAATAGTTGTTAATTTTGTTGATCAATTAGCACACCGTCGTTCAGAATCAGATGTATTAAAAGAAATGCTTCCTGATGAAATTAGTTATAAAAAAGCTGTAACTGCTTGGTATGAAAAATCTTGGATAAGAACCGTATTAAGCAATCTTGGTTCATCTGGTTATAAAATTGTAATGACCAGTGATCATGGTAGTATTATGGTTAACAAAAGTACAATTGTTTCAGCTGATAGAAATGCATCTTCAGGTGTACGTTATAAGCATGGAAGAAATATAAATGCATCTAAAAAACATTCTATTGATGTAAGAGATCTTTCAAAATTTAGATTACCAGAAATTGGCTATCAGACAAATTATTTACTCTCAAAAGATGATTATTATTATTTATATCCTAATGAACAGAATAAATATAAAATAAAATTAAAGGGTAGTTTTCAGCATGGTGGAGTTTCTATGCAAGAAATGATGGTTCCAATTATGGTTATGGATCCAAAATGAATCAAAAAAGATTAGATTCTCCAGAAAAAACTGAATTTTTTGCATCAGAGTTAGCAAAAAAGATAAAACCAGGAATGGTAATTGCTTTAATTGGTAATTTGGGTGCAGGGAAAACTACATTTGCTAAAGGTTTTGCTAAAGGGATGGGTATTAAAAATCACGTTATATCACCGACTTTTAAATTGGTTAGTGAATATTTTGGGAACCTTTTTCTTTATCATATTGATTGTTATAGACTTGATACAAGTATTGACTTTTTAAATATTGGTGGAGAAAATTATTTAAATCCAGTAAATGGAGTATCTTTAATTGAATGGCCAGAAAGAATTAAGGATTTATGGTCTGATGATTGGATATACATCTATTTTAAAAGAATTGAAGATGAACCTAATACAAGAATAATAAAAATAAAAGGTAAGCTCAGTTGAATATAATTGCAGTTGAGACCTCAACTGATATTTGTGGAATTGCATTAATTAAAAATGGAAAATGTGTAGATTTAGTTGAAAAACGAATACCTAGAAAACACGCAGAACAATTACCTGTTTTTTATGATACGTTAATAAAATCTTCAAATTTTAATGAATTTAAAATAAATGCAGTTGCCGTATCTATTGGACCGGGCTCATTCACAGGATTAAGAGTAGGTCTAGGATTTTCTAAGGGATTAGCCTATGCTAAAAATTTACCAATTATTCCAGTTCCAACTCTTGATGCTCTTGGAAAAATGTCTAAGCTTATAAATGAATATTCGGTTTTACTCTACTCACATCGCGATATTGTATATATTCAAGCTTTTAAAAAAAATAAAACCTTTAAAAAGCCAAAAGCTGTACAATGGGAAAAGATTGATCATTCAAAACTTATTTTTCATTATGGTTGTGAAAAATTAATTAGAGATGAAAAGCATGAAACTTTAATACCTTCTGCTAAAAAAATCGGGGAATTAGCTGCTAATAATTATGAAGATTGGCTTACTGAAAGACCCTACGATTTAGTGCCAAATTATATTTCACCATTTGAACTATGAGTAAACTAATTAATTGCAGAATGGCAAAGCTTGAGGATTTAGATTTCATTTTTGAAATGGAAAAGAGAATATTTAATCAACCATGGACAAAAGAATCTATTCAAAATGAATTAAATAAATCTAATAATACATTAAATATTATAGCTGAGATTAATGAGAAAATAATAGGTTATTTCTTCTCTCATATTTTTGGCAAAGAAGTTCATATTTTAAATTTAGTAATTGATATTCCATTCCAACATAAAGGATTTGGAAAGATTTTTTTAAATAGAATAATAAAAGAACACTTAAAAGATGTTAATATCTTTTTAGAGGTAAAACGAACTAATCTCCCTGCGATTAATTTATATTTAAGCTTTGGCTTTCAAGAAATTAATATTCGTAAAGAATATTATAGCGATGGAGAAGATGCTATAGAAATGGTTAAAAAAGTGAGTAATTATGTCTTGGTTTAGGCGAAAAGATAAAAATATTACTGATAATAGTAAAAAAAATATTCCAAGCGGTTTATGGTTAAAATGTCCAACTTGTTCAGAAATTCAATACAAACCGGAACTAGATAAAAATTACTCAGTTTGTAGACATTGTGAACACCATTTTAGAGTTCAACCTAGTGTATACAGAGATTTATTGTTAGATGAAGGAACATTTACAGAAATATTTAATAATATAAAACCTTCCGACCCTTTAGATTTTGAAGCAGAAAAAAAATATGTTGAGCAATTAGAAACCGCACAATTAAAAACCAAACAAAATGATGCCATAAACTGCTTTAATGGACAAATAAATACTCATGAAGTTATTTTAGCTATTATGAATTTCAGTTTTATTGGTGGAAGTATGGGCTCTGTAGTAGGAGAATTAGTATCAAGGTCTATAGAAAGTGCTCGCGAAAAAAAGATACCTTTAATTTTAATTTGTTCTTCTGGTGGTGCAAGAATGCAAGAGTCATCTTTATCATTATTACAACTAGCAAAAACTAGTTCAAAACTAGCAAGATTTCAAGAAGAGGGTGGTCTATTTATTCCAATATTGACAGATCCAACAACTGGTGGAGTTACAGCAAGTTTTGGAATGCTTGGTGATGTGATTCTAGCTGAGCCAGGAGCCTTGATTGGTTTTGCTGGTCCAAGAGTAATTAAACAGACTATTGGCCAAGATTTGCCAGAAGGTTTTCAAAGAGCTGAATTCCTAAAAGATAAAGGCTTTGTTGACCGTATTGTTCCTCGGCAAAAAATGAAAGATATCTTGTCTAAACTTATTGAAATGCTAATTAAATGATCAAGCCGTCTATATTAATTTCAAACGATGATGGTATTTATGCTCCAGGCATATATGCTTTATGGGAAGCAATGTCTGAAATTGGGAAAACGACGGTTGTTGCTCCAAACACTGAAAAAAGTGCAGTAGGTCATGCCATTACAATTTCTGATCCAATAAGAATTGAAGAAGTTACTAGAGCCAATGGATTTAAAGGTTATGCAGTAAATGGAACACCAGCAGATTCAGTGAAAATCGCTGTCAAATCAATTATGAAAGTTAAACCAGATATAATTATATCTGGAATTAATGCTGGCGCAAATGTGGGACAAAGCTTATTGTATTCGGGAACAATATCAGCTGCTACTGAAGGAACTTTTTTAGGGATTCCATCTATTGCTATTAGTTTGGATGCTTTGAGAGATATGGACTTCTCAACTTCAAAAATTGTTGCTAAAAAAATAGTAAATAAAGTTATAAATCATGGCTTACCAAATGATACATTATTAAATGTAAATATACCCAAGGATATTAAAGGTGGAATAAAAGGATATCAGATTACTCACCAAGGTGCTATTCATTTTGAAGATAATTTTGAGAAACGTGAAGATCCAAGAGGGCGAATATATTATTGGATGACGGGCGATGTTAAAGATACTGATATTGAGTTGGAATCTGATGGCGTTGCTATAAAAGAAGGATATGTAAGTATAACTCCATTACAATTACAAATGACAAATTTTGATTTCATTGATAAGTTAAATGACTGGAACTTCTAATTAACCAATTGCAAAAAAAAGGAGTTGTTATATTTGACTTTGGCTCTCAATATACGCAACTAATTGCTAGAAGAGTCAGAGAGCTGAATGTTTATTCTGAGGTTCTTTCACCTGATACTAATTTAGATCAAATTAAACGAAGAGATCCTTCAGCTATAATTTTATCAGGTGGTCCATCTAGTGTTTTTGCTGATGAAGCTCCAAATTTTGATAAGAGGATCTTTGATATTAAAATTCCAATATTAGGTATTTGCTATGGCCTTCAGCTATTAGCCCATCATTATGGTGGCTTAGTAGAGTCTAATAGCCAAGGTGAATATGGTTTTGCTGAAATTGAAATTGATAATAACAAAAAGCTTTTCAAAAATGTTTCAAAACGTTCTCAAGTATGGATGAGTCATATGGATCGTGTAACAAAAATTCCTGATGGGTGGCATACATTAGCACATTCCTCAAATGGTGTTATTGCTGCGATGTCTAATGAAGACCAATCTATTGTTGCTACTCAATTTCATCCAGAAGTAGCTCACACTGATGAAGGTAAGATTTTGATTAAAAATTTTTTATTTAAGATAGCTAATTCTTCGCCAACTTGGACAGCTGGAAACTTTATTGAAGAACAAATAAAACTTATTCGGAGTCAAGTAAAAGAAGATAAAGTTATTGTTGGTGTTAGCGGTGGTGTTGATTCAACAGTGGTTGCGGCCTTATTACATAAAGCAATTGGTAATCAATCTACGGCAATATTAATTGATCATGGTTTATTAAGGTTAAATGAAGCAAAAAAATGTGTTAAAGCACTTAAGGATGGTCTTGGTGTTAACATCCATTGCTATGATGAGTCTAAAATTTTTCTATCAAAATTAGAGAAGGTGATGGATCCTGAAAAAAAACGAAAAATTATTGGTAATCAGTTTATCTATTCATTTGATAGAATAGCAAAAGAATTTGGTGATATTAAATATCTTGCTCAAGGAACTTTATATCCTGATATAATTGAAAGTGGAGTAAGTGAAGGTAAATCAGCTCATGTTATAAAGAGTCACCATAATGTAGGTGGTTTACCGGATGATATGAACTTTCAATTAATTGAACCCCTTAAAGATTTATTCAAAGATGAAGTTAGAAACATTGGTCGTGAATTAGGATTGTCTAATTCATTAATTAATAGACACCCCTTTCCAGGTCCAGGTCTTGCTGTTAGAATTATTGGAGAGATTACCCAAGAACGAATTAATATTCTTCAAAAAGCAGATAAAGTTTATATTGATATTTTACATGAAGATGACCTTTATGACGATATATGGCAAGCTCTTGCAGTCCTAATACCAGTATCTACAGTGGGAGTAATGGGTGATCAACGTACTTATGAAAATCTCTTAGGGATTCGCGCTGTAACTTCAACTGATGGAATGACAGCTGATTGGTTCAGAATGCCGCCAGAAACATTGACTAAAATCTCTACTAATATAGTAAATACTGTTAAGGGTATTAATCGCGTAGTTTATGATATAACCTCAAAGCCTCCAGGGACTATTGAATGGGAATAATTTATAAAAAAATTGTGACTAACCTAACAGTTAGTTATTTAAACTTTTATTAAGTTCTGTTATGTGTGGAATAGTAGGTTATTATGGAAATAAAGAAATATCATCTATATTGCTAGATGGACTTCAACGTTTAGAGTATAGAGGGTATGATTCTTCTGGTATTTCTACATTGAGTAACTCTGGTATTTATACTCAAAAAAACTCAGGAAAAGTTTCTGAGTTAGCTAAAAATATTAATACCTCTAAAATTCAAGGTAAAATTGGAATAGGGCATACTCGTTGGGCAACCCACGGGGAGCCCAACGATATAAATGCTCACCCACATATAGATAGTTCAGGTAAAATTTCAATTATTCATAATGGAATTATTGAGAACTATGCTAGTATAAAAAAAGTTCTTATTGCTAAGGGGTATGAATTTAAAAGTGAAACTGATACAGAAGTCTTAGTGCAATTAATATCCGATATATATTTTTCTGATGGTCTTTTATTTGAGCAAGCTGTTCAAGCAGCCTTAAATCAAGTTGTTGGTGCTTATGGTATTGTAACATTTTGTACTGAAGAGCCAGATAAGCTTGTTGCAGCTAGACATGGAAGTCCTCTAGTGCTCGGAATTGGTGATGATGATTATTTTATAGCGAGTGATGCTTCTCCTATTATTAAGTATACTCGTAATGTAGTTTATTTAGATGAAAATGAAATTTTAACAATAAATAATGGATCACATGAGATTCGCTCAATTGCTGAAAATAAAGTTGTTCAAAAAGTAGTAACTGAAATCAATTTTTCTATTGATGAGATTGAAAAAGGTGAATTTGATCATTTTATGTTGAAAGAAATTCATGATCAAGTAAATACAATTACTGACACAATGCGAGGAAGAATAAACAAAGATGATGGTACAGCTCATTTAGGTGGAATAAGTGATTATATGGATCGTATTCAAGGTGCAAACAGGATATATATTGTTGGATGTG
>CAJJBS010000119.1 GCA_905182385.1 Fidelibacterota bacterium TCS55 | reverse complement strand
AGCGCATCTGATAAATTGTGTAAAAATACAGCTTTCATATTCATATTATTTTTTGACTTATTAAACGTAATAAGTGCTGTAATAATATCTATGATCAAAGCAACTATGGCTACAAAAATAATTATAGAACCGGTAATAACTTGAGGGTCTATAATTCTCCAAAAAGCTTCAGATATTAGATATAAACTAATTGTTATTAATAAGGTAATATTAATAAGAGAGGCAATCACTTCGGCTCTTTGATAACCAAAAGTTTTAGCTTCATCAGCTGGTTTATCCCTTATTTTTCTAGCAAATAAGGCAATACTTAAAGAGGCTGCATCACTTAAGTTATGAATAGCATCAGCAAGAAGTGAAAGGCTACCAGATAAAATTCCGCCAATAAACTGAAGTAGAGTTAAAGAAACATTAATAAATACAGCAAAAATTAAACCTCTATCATTTCTAGGTTCATGATGGAGATGATTTTCACTCATAATCTTTATTTTTAAGAGTCGTAAGCAGAAAGGCCAGTAATATACTCACCTAAAATTAAGCTATGCATTTCATGTGTGCCTTCATAAGTATAAACTGATTCAATATTTGCCATATGTCTAATAGGAGAATAATCACCTACAATACCATTCCCTCCTAAAATCTCTCTTGCTAGCTTTGCAATATCTCTAGCCATTGAACAATTACTTCTTTTAGCCATTGAAACTTGTTGAAATGTCATTTTACCTTCATCTTTTAGTCTTCCTAAACGATATACTAATAATTGACTTTCAGTAATTGATGTTACCATATCTGCTAGCTTAGCTTGTGTTAGTTGATATCCAGCAATTGGTTTAGAAAATTGTTTTCTTTCTTTAGAGTAATCAAGGGCTGTATTGTAACAATCAACAGCAGCACCAACCATACCCCATGCAATTCCATAACGAGCTTGAGTTAAACAACTTAAAGGTCCTTTTAAACCTTCAATGTTAGGAAGTCTTGCCGAATCATCAACTCTCACATTTACCATTGATAACTCAGATGTGACTGAGGCTCTTAAACTTAATTTCCCATGAATATCACTTGAGCTAAAACCGTCCATCCCTTTTTCAAGTAAAAATCCCCTTACAATTCCTTCTTCATCTCTTGCCCAAACCAAAGCTACATCAGCTAAGGAACCATTAGTAATCCACATTTTATTTCCATTAATAACCCAATTATCTCCATCGCGCTTGCAACGTGTGGTCATTCCACCAGGGTTTGATCCAAAATTTGGCTCAGTTAATCCAAAACAGCCAATTAGATTACCTGCACCTAACCCTGGCAACCATTTCGCTTTTTGATCATCAGAACCATAAGCATGAATCGGATACATCACTAAAGAACCTTGAACACTTGCAAATGATCTTAAACCAGAGTCTCCTCTTTCAAGTTCATGCAATATAAGTCCATATGCAACATTACTTACGCCTGCACCTCCAGACGATTCAGGAAGTGAAGAACCCATAAAACCTAACTTTCCAAGTTTAGGAATCAATTCCATTGGAAATGTACCATTTTCATAATTCTCGCGAATTAGAGGCATAAATTCTGCTTTTACAAAATCATTTGCAGTTTGCTGGATCAATAACTCTTCATCAGTTAATAAATCTGTTAAATTATAGAAATCAGGACCAAATTTTTTCATAATATTCCTTTAAGAGATTGAAAATTACACTATTTGTCATTTATTAAGAAACTATCTTCTTTTGTTCATTAATACTCATGGATATAAGGTAAGGCTCATTTTTTTGTTTATTTTTAAAAGCTTTTTTTGAATCAATATCTAACCAAGAATTTTGAATTAAAATTTGTGCAATGGGTCCACCTAATGTATTCCCCGGACCAAGTAAAATAAGTTTATCTGGGGAGAATTCTTTAATTGCAACATTAATTGCCGAATTAAAGTCATAAGCTTTTGTTACTTGATTCTTTAGTGTATACGAATATAATTCTGAAATTTTTGTTGAATAAGGAGACCAAATATGACCTCTACCATCAATGATATGAATATTTGGTTTAGAAAATAAAGATTTGGGTAATAAATCAAATGCTTTCTCAGGAACTGATGACATAATTGAAGAATGATAAGCAGAATGATAAGGTAGTTGAAATGGGTACTCTTCATTAATAGGAAGTTTTTTAAGTAATTTTTCCAATGAATCTTGCTTTCCTGCAATTACTATGTAACCACCCAGTTTAATAGAAATATATGCACCTGCATCTTGAATCTCTTTAAGTACCATTTGATTTATTGATTCATCAATCTGCCAATTTTGATCCATAATAGGATAAATAATTTGGCCTCCATTGTTATCTTTAGTTAATGAACTCATTGTATTAATTAATTTGAATGTATTCTCAAAAGCTAATACTCCACTTAATGCTAGAGTTGTATACCAACCCATAGAATTACCCGTGATTGCAACTATTTCATATTTGCTTTTATTAATTGAAAGAAAATCAACATAACTACAAGCATAGATTAATGGCGAGGCATTTAGTCCAATCATATGGGTTTTAGATTTAAAAGTATTGGAATCCAAATCATTAAGGGTGGGAAGGTTTAATACTTTTCTTTGATTATTCATCCAGTTAATCTCTTGATCAGCAATATTTTTATTAGATTCTAAGTATCCTGTTGAGTCTCTTGTGTATGAGCCTCTACCCGGACAAATAACAACTAAGCGTTCTTTAGGCATTGACCAAATTTAATGCGTTTTGCACTATTGAATCCTTACTTGGAAGAGTTGCCGTTGCAGCATTCCCAATTGATATAAAACTATCTTCTGCCGCATGCAAAGAAAGGTTTAAAGGTTTTTTTGATTTAAGAATTAAATTAGTAATAATTCCTTCTCCATGACACCCACTTCTTCTACATTCATCTACAATAAGAATATTTTTACACGGACTTATTTCTTTAAGAAGATTTTTGTAATTAACATCTGAAATCCACATTAAATCTATAATCTTAATTTTTCTCCCAAGTTTTTTTTCAATATCTTTTTGAGCTTGAAGAGATAGATATAATCCGTTGCCATAAGTTAAAATTGTTAAGAATCTTCCATCCCCATAAGATTTAAATTCTCCAACAGGAGATTCCTCATTTAATCCAGGATATATAAATTCCCATTTACCATCTTTTGCTTTATGAAGATCTTTAGTCATGTATAATGCGATTGGTTCTATAAATATAATTATTCGACCATTTTTATATGCTTCTTTTACTGCAGTTCTTAACATTCTAACTGCATCAGCACCATTAGATGGAACGGCTAAAATTAGCCCTGGAATATCTCTAAATATTGTTAAGGAGTTATCATTATGAAAATGTCCTCCAAACCCTTTTTGATATCCTAATCCTGGTATCCGTAATACCATTGGGTTAACAAATTGGCCATTGGAAAAAAAAGGAAGAGTAGAGGCCTCTCCTCTAATCTGATCTTCAGCATTATGGAAGTAAGCTAAAAATTGAATTTCAGGAATCGGTATAAATCCATTATGAGCTGTACCAATTCCAAAGCCTATGATAGATGTTTCATCTAATGGACTATCAAAAATTCTTCGGGGACCAAAGTTTTTTAATAAATCAGCCGTAACATGGTAAACACCGCCTTTTTTTGCAACATCTTGTCCAAAGACAATGGTATTTGAAAAGCGCATTAATATATCAAATAATCCATAATTAATAAGCTTTGCCATATGTTGTGGTATCTTCAAGCGTTTAAATTCTTTACCTAATTTATTTTCTCTTATTTTTGGATCGACATTTTCTGGTAAATTTTTTTTATCGACATTTAATGAAATAGATGACATCACTTCATCTGAACTTTTAAGCGTTGGACGAAAAGTTGCATTATTAAAAACATGATTAACTTGGTTGCGCGATAATTCATAGAGCGCCAAAATTTCTTCAGATGTTAAACAATTATTTTCAATTAAAATTCTTGATGAATGAAGTAAGGGATCATTATTTTCTGAATCTTTTAAATCTTTTAATGATTGATAACCTAATTCAACATCAGACCCTGCATGACCCATCAGACGAACAGTTTTCATATGTAGAAAAACGGGGTGACGCTTAGTCCTACAAGTTTGTTCTGCAAAAAGTGTTTTATTAAAAAGATCAAGAAGATTCAGGCCATCTGATTTAATGTATTCTATACCATATCGATTTTTAAAGTTTTCTTCAATCCAGTTTCCTTGCGTAGGTACTGAAATACCTAAACCATTATCTTCACATATAAATACAATTGGAACATGGCCGCCTTGATTTGAGATCAAACTAGCTGTATTAAAAGCACTTAAAGCTGTTGAATGATTAGCACTAGCATCTCCAAAGCTACAAATCACAATACTTTCATCTTCTAGACATTTTTCTGAGATATCTAAACCTTTTGCATGATCAATAGAGAAAGCTGTGCCTACAGCTTTTGGTAAATGGCTTGCGATTGTACTTGTTTGAGGAGGAAGATTAAGTTTTTTACTTCCAATTACTTTGTGTCTACCACCGCTAATTGGATCATCTGAAGAAGCCATAAAAGATAATGCAAGGTCATAAATAGGTGATGAGCCATTTATTTTTTTTGAACGTTCTATGAAGAAAGGTGCACTTCTATAGTGTAGGAATGCCATATCTTGTATTTGAAAAACTCTTCCAAATACTGCATTACCTTCATGCCCAGAGGATCCAATAGTATAAAAACATTTACCTTCATTCTTTAAATCTCTAGATTTTAAATCAATGTGCCGACTAATTACTTGAGATTCAAATATAGATATAATATCTTCAGATGAAAAATTTGTATCCGATAAATTTAATTTTGATAGTGATGATGGTAAATTTCCATTTTTAAGTAATGAAAAAAAATTGTCATCTATTATTTTAGCTCTATCAAACATATTTTATGACATAATTATAATAAAATTAATTTTCAATTAAACATTTGAGGATTATATGCTTAATCTATTTTTTTAAACTCTCTAATTTTAATTTAAATTCTCTGAGCTCTCTCACATTACCAATTTTAATTTCACCAGAATCCCATTTTAATTTAAAATCTTCTCTAGAGTCTACTCCTCCTTCTTTAATATAAAGAGGATATAAATCAATTTCTTCACGTGGTTTATCTGAATGAAGAGTTGCAGTTAGTTGATAAGCAATATCTTCATTGATATCATCAATAACACGATCTGGTAAAGTACGCTCTAATAAACTTTGCTCAATTCTTGAGAAACGCATGCCTTTAACAATATAATCTTGATATGCTTCCCAAGCAAAAGGAGCCACAGCTTTAACAGATTCTGCCATAGCATTAGAAAAAACTCGAATCTCATATTGAGCATGTTTATCAGACCGAAGTCCTATAAAGTGTAAAAGATTATGAAGATCATTTTTCCAATACCATTCTGTATATAAATTAACGGGAAGAATTGAACGCGCTAATTCACGTGCAATACCAGCTTGGTTTAATTCAGAATAAATTTCGAAACTTCTTTCAGATATTTCTTTAAAATAATCCTGAACTTTTTGTTTTAATTCTGGTGTTACCTCTCCCATTCTTCCTTGTTTATTTAAAGTTGATTGAAATTGAATATGCTCAGGGTCTGGATAATAAAATTCATCTCTTGCTTCAGAGTAACGAAGTGAATATTCATTAATATTTGCAGTACGATGACGAACCCATTGTCGAGCAACAAAAATTGGCATTTTGCAATGAAATTTAAATTCTACCATTTCAAATGGTGTTGAATGACGGTGACGCATAAGATAGCGAATAAGGCCTCGATCTTGTGAAACTTTGCTTGTTCCTCTACCGTAGCTTACACGAGCAGCTTGAACAATAGCATCATCTCCTCCCATCGAATCAACAAGCCTTACAAAACCTTTATCTAAACATTTGATTACATTATCTGGATTATCTGACATTTTTTTCTTCTATTTTAAAATTTTTAAAATTTTATCTACAGCACTTTTTTCACCCGCAATTAAGCCTGGATGAATTAGTGTTGTTTCCCTGTTGAAAATAACACGTTTACCATTTAGGTCAATAAGCTTTCCACCTGCTTCATTAATAATGCAATTACCTGCACAAATATCCCATTCGTTTTTTGGACGTAATGAAGCAAAAAGATCTGCTTTATTTGCTGCAGTTAATCCTAATTTATAGGCGACAGAGCCTATTGGCTTTAATTTAAAAAATTTCTTTTTATATGGAGACCATAAACCTTTACGTAATTCAGATCGACTAATCAATAAAGACATATCACTTAAGCTTTCTTTTAATGAGCATTTAATAGAAATTCCATTTAAGTAAGCTCCTTCATTTTTAGCAGCTGTAAATAATTCTTTTGTAATTGGATTATATAAAACTCCTATAATTGGATAACCCTCTTGAACTAATCCAATACTTACTACAAAATTTGCGACTCCTTCTATAAATTCTTTCGTACCATCAAGAGGATCAACAATCCAAACTTTCTTTTTTTCAAGTCTTTTAAAAGAATCTACAGTCTCCTCTGAAAGCCATCCATAATCTGGACGATTTCCCATAAGAATTTCTTTTATGCATTGATCAGCTTCATGATCAGCTGTCGTAACTGGGTTATTAAATCCTTTATCTTTTATTTCATAATCAGATTTAAAATAATTTAGAATCAAATCGCCGGCTTTTTTTGCAGCGCTAATTGCTAGATTTAAATCAGATAGCATTATTAGTTGCTAATACACCTGCTTGAATTGTCAATATTAGTAAAGAATTTTTTAACAGTAGTTCATTCATTCTAGATTTATCTAAAGAGTATAAATAAAAATTATTTATAAATCTAGATTACTAATACTAAAATAACGTGATTCTGGATGTGAAAAATACCAACCACTTACAGATGCGGCAGGATACATGGCTCTATTTTCAGTAAGTGAAATCTGAGCATTTTTTTCAACATCAAGTAATTTCCAAATTGTATCTTTTTCTTTATGGTCAGGACATGCAGGATATCCTGGAGCAGGTCGAATTCCATTATATTTTTCATGAATCAAATCTTTATCATTCAATTTTTCATGTCGAGCATATCCCCAAAATTCTTTTCGTATCCTTCCATGAAGATGCTCTGCAAAAGCTTCCGCTAAACGATCTGCAAGAACTTTTGCCATAATAGAATTATAATCATCATTTGAATCTTCGAATTCTTTAACAATTTTTTCTAATCCATGGCCTGTTGTTACTGCAAAAGACCCAATATAATCATTATTTGGGCTGATAAAATCAGCCAGGCTATAATTAGATTTACTTACTCCTTTATCGACCGTTTGGCGTGGAAAGTTAAACTCAAAGTTTCCAGTAAATACTTTTTCATCTTTAGCGTGAGCCTTATGAATACCAAAGACTGCATTAGCTGTAAGCAATTTTTCTTTTACTATACGATTTAATAAAATTTTACCATCATGAAAAAGTTTTTGAGCTTCAACTCCATATTTCTTATGAGTAAGTATTGCTGGATAAACCCCTTTAAACTCCCAAGCATGAAAAAATGGTGACCAATCAATATATTTAACTAGTTTATCTAATGGATAATCTTTTAAAACATTTACTCCTTCAAAATTAGGAACCGAAGCTTCAAACTTATCCCATTCAATAGAATATTTTCTTTGGCGTGCTATTTCAATACTAAGATTTGGTTTTACTATTTTTTGAGCACGAACTTTTCTAATCTCTTTGAAATCAGCACGAACTTCCTCGATATACTTTTCTTTTTCATCTGAATTCATAAGTTTGCTCACTACTCCTACTGCTCGTGAAGCATCAATAACATGAATGGTTGGCCCAGAATAATTTTCTTCTATTTTAACTGCAGTATGTTTTCTACTTGTTGTAGCTCCACCAATCAATAAAGGAATTTTAAACTTAGTCCGTTCCATTTCTTTTGCAATAATAACCATTTCGTCTAAGCTTGGAGTAATCAACCCAGAGAGGCCAATAAAATCAGCATCATGGTTTTTTGCTGTTGACAATATTTTATCAACAGGAACCATAACTCCTAAATCAATAATCTCATATCCATTACAACTTAAAACTACTCCAACTATATTTTTCCCAATATCATGAACATCTCCCTTAACAGTAGCCATAATAATTTTACCATTTGATTTACCCGTTAAGCCCATTGCATCTTTTTCTTCTTCAATAAAAGGAATTAAAAGTGCGACTGATTTTTTCATAACACGCGCTGATTTAACCACTTGAGGTAAAAACATTTTGCCAGAGCCAAATAAGTCACCTACTACATTCATACCATCCATAAGAGGACCTTCAATCACATGAATTGCCCTTTCATAGTTATGTCGAGCTTCTTCAGTATCTTCATCTATATAATCTGTAATTCCTTCAACAAGAGCATGCTTTAAACGTTCTTCAACCAATTTTTTTCTCCATGACAGATCTTTGACGGCAGAGCGCTTAACACCACGGAACTCCTCAGCTATTTCAACTAATCGTTCAGTGGAATCAATTCTTCGATTAAAAAGTACATCTTCTACACGTTCTTTGAGATTGGGTGCAATATCATCATATAAAGTTAATTGACCCGAATTAATTATACCCATATCCATGCCTGCCTGTATTGCATGATAAAGAAATACTGAATGCATTGCCTCTCTAATACCATTATTTCCTCTAAATGAGAAAGAAAGATTTGATATCCCTCCACTAATATGAACATGAGGAAGGTTCTCTTTTATTGTCCTTGTTGCATCAATATATGCCTTAATATATTCATTATGCTCTTCCATACCTGTAGCAACAGCAAAAATATTTGGATCAAAAATAATATCTTCAGGAGGAAAATCTACTTCGTTAACTAAAATATTATAAGCTTTTGTACAAATTTCTACTTTTCGTTCATAAGAATCAGCCTGGCCTTTTTCATCAAATGCCATTACAATTACTGCGGCTCCGTATTTACGAATCTCTTTTGCTTGTCTAATAAATTCTGCTTGCCCTTCTTTCATAGAAATTGAATTCACAATACCTTTGCCTTGAAGATTTTTCAATCCTCTTTCTAAAACAGTCCACTTTGATGAATCTATCATAATTGGGACTTTTGAGATATCAGGCTCAGACGCAATTAATCTAAGAAACATTTCCATCACATCTTCAGAATCAAGAAGTCCTTCATCCATATTTATATCAATAATTTGAGCACCATTCTCAATTTGATGCCTTGCGACTGAAAGCGCTTCT
>CAJJBS010000118.1 GCA_905182385.1 Fidelibacterota bacterium TCS55 | reverse complement strand
AAAATAAGCTTTGGTTTATTTTTAGAATAAAAACCTATTTCAGTTGCCCATGTATCAGCTGTTGCAGCACCAATTGCTCCAAGATAAAGTATAATTGCCGGAGGAAATTGATAAAAGAAATATATTAAAGCAAAAAATGCACCAAGACTTCCATTTGCTAATATTTGAAGAATATTTCTTTCAGGAAATTTTTTATGATTTAAATGAGATAAAATAGAAGAAGAAATAAAGAAAAATACTAATGGTATAATCCAAGTCCAACCACCTGCGCCAAAGATAATGATCCCAATTAGGTAACCACTTATTGCTCCACTTGAAGATAATGAACGTCTATACCATGAATAATAAAAAATAATTAAGGAAAGAAAAGTCCATAAAACTAAAGAGGTTAGTGTTCCATGTGTATAATTGATTAAAAATATTTCATAGGATATAAATGTAGTAATAGGTACAGATATATTATCAGATCCTTTAAAGCTTATTGATTCTGCTAGTGTTGCTGATAAAGCAGTAAATAAACTACAACCCAATAATACTGTGAAGGGTATAAAGAATGAAGCATTGTAGATACGTGCTAATAAATCAGTACCAATCATAATGATTAGCAAGGTTGAACCAAACATTGCGATTGATCCTCGTTGTGATTTTTTATCTCTCCAAGGTGTAAAAGTTATTTTTCCATTATTACCAATAATAGTAGCTATGGGGTCAGCTAAAGTCATAACTAAAATAGATAATATTAATGATATTGGTTTTTCCCAGAAAAATATTAAAAGAATTAATATAGATAAGGGGAAATAAACAGTACCAAAACTCTTGCGACTAGTATTATTAAGCGATTGAAATTTTCCTGTCCTTATCGAGAATAAGTTAAATCCAACAAAGATAATAGATAAAAGGATTAGTTGAATTTTTGATTTAAATATATAAATGCAAAATAAAACTACTAATCCAATTAAAATATGTACGAAAATTCGAATAGATTCAGGTTTTAATTTAAATTTAAATTGAAGCCAATTAGCTGCAAGTAAGACAGCAAAAATACCAATAAGAATTAAACTAAATAAAGACCCTTCACTCATATGCGTTTTAGATTTAGTTTAAAATGTCCTTCTAAAAAAGTTTAGAAGGACATTTGTAAGATAATTTACTTAGCTATATTTCCGTTAGTATCTAATAAGATTGGATCACCAAAACCAAGGGATTTCATTCCTTCTAATTGTGTAGCTGCATCACCTACAACAAGATAAATCATCTCATCAGGGCGTATATATTTTTTGACTAATTCATTGTGACTTTCGATTGTCATATTTCTAACTATATTCTCATTATCTTTAATGTAGTCAAAAGGTAGCTCATATCTTGCAATGTCTGAAATCATTCCACGTAATGCCCCCAATGTTTCAAATCTACGAGCATTAGATTTTAAAGTTACATTTTTCGTAAACTCCAAGTCAGTTTGATTAATTGGCCTACTATACTTAGTCATAATTTCTTTAAAAATATTTACAGATTCTTCAGTGGTATTTGATCTAACGGCGGATGAGGCAGTGAAAGTACCAGGAAATTTAGATCCACCAAATCTGGTACGAGCACCATAAGTAAAACCTTTCTCCTCACGAAGTACCATATTCACATTGCCACTAAAGTTACCACCTAATTTCATGTTCATAACTGTATTAGCATAAAAGTCAGAGTCAGTCCGACTTAAACTGAGGTAGCCTATGCGAATTTCAGATTGCTTAGCATTTGGTACATCAACAAAATAAGCTTTAGCCTTATCATTTGGACTAGGCATTTTATAATCTGTAAATGAAACTTCTTTTACTTCCAAGCGACCAACAAGGTTTTTAAAGCTGTTAACAGCTTCACTACGGCTTATATCTCCTACAATGCTTATAGTACTTAGATTTGCAGAAAAATTGTTATTCACATAGTTCTTTAGGTCATCTATATCGATTGACTCTACGGAGATAACTGTTCCTGTTGTCGAATTTGAAAGAATATGCCCTCCGTAATTAAGTTTATTAAATACATTTGACGCAATAGAGGAGGGAACTGCAGAGCGTCGTTTAATAGATTCAATAGTTTCCCTTTTAATCCTATCAAATTCTTTCACATCCCATCGAGGTTCAATTAGAATTTCTTCTACTAGTGCAAGTGTTGCTCCAAAATTACGTTTTAAAGTATTTACCTCAATATTGATTGATTGAGAACTTGTAAACATATTAATAGATGATCCTAAAGCCTCAATTGCTTCTTCTAATTCAATGGGTGTTTTATTTGCTGTTCCTTGCATCATTAAATCAGTGACAAGATTAGCAACACCTATTTTATTAGGACTGTCAAGGAGCATTCCACCTTCAATTTCAATTCCAAAACTAACTAATGGTAATTCATCTTGCCTAGCACCATAGATAGAAATACCTTTATCATATTTATGCTTCCAAACTTTTGGTAGGTTAAGTCGTGGCTGAGGACCATCCTTTGGTTGAATAGACCGGTCAAAAGATGATGGAATTTGAGCAACATTCATATCGCCTTCACTAGCTTCTTTATCAATATTTTTAGTAATCTTCTCTTCCTTAATAGGAAAAAGAATAGAACCTTTAGCAATGAGATTTAGATTACCTTTAGGAACAAAATTAGTCATCACATAATTCTGACCTTTGATATACTTTTCATAGACTCTTTTAATATCACTAACATTCACATCTAATACTTTTTGAAGTTCTACTGAAATTGCATCGGGTGAGCCATAATATTCATTATACCTTGCAAGTTGAAAACCTTTGCCTAATACAGATGCAATACTATTATAGAAACTAGTTTCATATTTAGCCTTCAAACGGTCGAGATCATCATTGGTAAAGCCATCGGTTTCAAATAATTTAAATGCTTCGTGTACAGCGTTTTCAACATCTCCAAGATTTGTTGTTGGAAAGCCAGTAACTGTCACATTGAAAGTTCCTGCAATTTCTTGAGTACCACTATATGAGAATAAGCTCGGTGCTAATTTTTTTTCTTCAACAATTACTTTGTACAATGGTGCTTTTTTACCATCCCCTAATAGTTGGCCTAGTAATTCTAGAGCAGCTGCATCGAAATGACTTTGATCAACGGTTGGAAAATCCATTGTTAAACGAGGAGAACGGGCAAATATATCTTCGTGATAAACTTTTTTAGTTTCAGAAAGTTCTACTGGTATAGGTTTGGGGTTAGGATTATTTGGTCCAGGTTTTATTTCACCGAAATACTTTTCAACTAATTGTTTGGTTTCACTTTTCTTTATGTCTCCTGCTATAACCATAGTAGCATTGTTTGGGCCATACCATTCTTCATAAAAAGCACGAACATCTTCTAATGTAGCATTTTGAAGATCTTCTAATTCTCCAATGGTTGTCCAATTGTAAGGATGTTCTTTAGGATACATATTTTGAATCATCATATAATTAGTATGTCCATAAGGTCGATTGTCTACTCGTTGACGCTTTTCATTTTGTACAACTTCTTGTTGATTCTCAAAAGCTGTCTGAGTTACTGTTGAAAGCAACCAGCCCATACGATCAGACTCTAGCCACAAGACTGTTTCTAATGCATTTTTTGGAACAACTTCATAATAAACTGTTCCGTCTTTATTTGTTCCACCATTAAGTGTACCGCCAACATTTTGAATCTTTTTAAAAAACTGATCTTGACCAACGTGTTGAGATTCTTGGAAAAGCATATGTTCAAAGAGATGAGCAAAGCCTGTTCTTCCAGGGGTTTCCCTGTTTGAACCAACATGGTATTGTATAGCTACGCTTACAATTGGATCTGATTTATCTTCATGTAGAATTACTGTTAACCCATTATCTAATTCATATTTTTCATAATCAATTTTAAATGGTGATTTTTGACTTTCATTACATCCAATCATCGTGAATATAAGTGAAATACATAAAATTAAATTCTTATTTAACATAAATTCTCCTTGTCGTGATAAAATTAAATTTTTTATTAAAAAACAATATTTAAAGCTACAGCTTCTGGGTCTCTGATAAAAGAATGATAGCAAATAATTAACCAAGAAATTTATAAATAAAAAAGGCCCTGTTAAGAACAGGACCTTTTTTATTTATAACTTTATTAGAAAATATTAGAAAGAATAAGTTGCTGTAATATTTAATACATTCCACTTAATCTTAAATAAAGCCATAAACATATCTTCCATATCATCGCCACTAGACTTCATTTCTAAATTATGCATGGTATACAGAGCTTCTATTCCAATTGGGAAAATAGGAGGTTTAACTCTTAAACCAACTCCATATGCTAGTCCAGCTTCATAAAAGTCTGCAGCATCACCCATAGGTAATGAGTATCCAGCTCTAATGATTCCTCTGACCATTGGAAATCCAACAGGAATTTTACCAACAGCGTATCCATAAAGCATATCTACTCCTTCATCCCCACCAGCAGTATATTCAGCTCCTACACCGACTAGACTTAAAAGCATTTTTTCATATCCAAGAGTAAAACCCATGCCCTCTGATTTCTCACCACTCATACCACTAACAGTCATTTCTCTTGATACATCTAATCCCAAGCGAAGTTGAGCAGAGGCGATAGTAGTTACAGCAATTAATAATAAACTGATTTTTTTCATTTCAGTTATCTCCTTTGGTATTTGTTACTAGAAACTTAATTAAAATTTTTATGATTATTCATCATATAATTTTAGAACGCTTGTCCAAAAAATATAGCATTTAGAAGTAATCCATCTGTTCCATACCAGAAAGCTCTAAATGAGGGATTGTCAGCAAATAACACCACATGCCCAAGACCTTGCCTGCGAGCAATGATGGAAGCAGTATCTTTTATTTCAGCTTCTTTTTCTTCTGATATATAACCACTAACTAAGGGGTCATTAGAATAACGACCCACATTTGCTGAAGGACCTTCAGAAAGTTCAAAGAAGTGCGTACCTCTTCTAAATAGTGAAACGTTTTTATTATATCCATAGGCGATTGGATGCGTATTATCTAATTCGACTTCAAATATAGCGCCACCAATTCGTTGAGCTCCATTAACTGTCCTTACTTGGTCATAAGCTATGTCCAATTCCATCTTCTCAGTTTTTTTAATTTTTTCAGTTATGATTTTATTATTAATTATCCATTTAGAACCAGTTTGAGTTCCAATTAGAGTACCACCATTAAGTACCCATTCCTTTAAGTTATCTATGTCAACGGATTTTAATTCTTGATAGGAACCATCCGGTATAACAATGGTATTATACTTAGCAAGCTTCAACTTATTTAAGTTTTCTGCATTTAGCAATGAAGAAGGAATCTTCATTCGGGCATTAGTTAGATGCCAAATTTCCCCCACACCATAGGAGGAAGTACCAGGACCTGATAATATAGCAACTTTAGGTTTTTCAAGTACAGCATGTGAAGCACCACCTAAGAATGAGCCTGAAGAGGTAGCTGCTGTATTAGAGGCATAAATTTGCACATGATCTGATTTTGATAAACTTTCCATCAATTGATGGATTTGTCTTTGTGTTATCTTTGAATCAGCATCACGTTGGTTTACTGGTATTATAATGGAGCCTCTTTCAAATTCCACTTTATTTCCATTGATGATTGCACTAAATGGTGCATTTGCTAATCGAGGTTTAATGTCTGAATTAAGAATCTTATATAAGCTTTTTGGCGCATAGTATCTATTCCACTTCATGATGTATGCTGATTTTGCTCTACCACCAATAACTTCACCACCATTAAGTACAATGGCATCTAATCTAGGACCCATGTGAGTTCTTGGATTTTGCTTTAATTCAAATGATTCAACGCCATAGGCAAGAGGTAAAGACCAAGCAGAAACATCATAAAATAATGAATCTTCAAATTTAGTAACTTTTTCCATTATCCCTTTTAAAAAACGTGTTTGAGGTTGATCAGTTGGGATAATAATAGCCTCAGAAGGTTTAAATTTATTTTGTTTGATAGTAATAGGTTTTTTTAGTTCATAGGCAACAATACGGTGTTTTTGTAGGTTTTGTATGAGCATTTGAGCTCGAGTACGATTGTCTTTTAAGCTAATCAAATAACCTTTTACTGGATTTTTTTTAGCCTCAATAGAAGATGTGGCATAAAAATCCCTATGATACTCTAAGAACTCATTACGTAATGCTACTAATCCATCTAATGTTCCTAAAGTTGACATATAGTGATTTCGAATACCAA
>CAJJBS010000117.1 GCA_905182385.1 Fidelibacterota bacterium TCS55 | reverse complement strand
AAATAATCAAATAAATCAACGAAACTAGAGTCAATCACCGTATCTAAAAAAGTATGCTCATAAGGTGAGTTACTATCTTCTTTGCCACTTTGTCTTTGTACAATAACGGTCCAAGATTTAATTGTTTCGCTAGAACTAATATCCATTAATTCATGATTAAGCCACTCACCGCTTTTTGGACTGTTAATTGTTAAAACTGGTGGCGTGATATCAAAAATAACGTCCTGCATTATTCCTGGAGGATTCGCCAAATTGCCTGCACGATCAATAGCAAAAATTTTAGGATCATACATAATACCATCAACAAGAGCCTTTTGATTAATAGGCTTAAATCTTCCCGATTTGATTATTTCTTCTTTTGTTAAAATAACTGTATCTGAATCTATGTAGTTAAAGATTGAATCAGGTGACCAAACTAAATAAGCAGACTCAATTGGTTCAGAATATGTAAAAGAAATGGAAATATCTTTTATATACTTATTCATTTCTAAAGTCATCAACGGAGGACTTATATCATACGTTATATTTAAAATCTCTCTTTTAGTGGCCCTATATCCTTTTGTTCCTTCTCCGTCAAAACTAATAGCGTACAATGAACTATCTCTTAGCATACTATCATTAATTAAAGAGACCGTATGATCTCCACGAGTCAACATCTTTAAATTTATTCGAGCAGTATCATTGTTTCCAGGTATTAGCCAGTCAATAAAACCCCATTTTAAATCTCCATCTAAATTATAATCTACTTTACTATGGTTTTGGAAATTTGAATCAGGAGGACCTGTGAAGAAAAAAACAGCTTCTGTTCCATCAGGGCTAAGTTTTACATCCATAATCAATACACCGCTAGAATCATATTCAAATAAGTGAGTTATCCCTGAATCATCATAATACTTGTAAAGAAACTTATGCATTGATTTACCATCTGGTCTTCGAAACCATTCATCCCTTGTAGTCCTGCCAAATGTATCATAATCAAATATCTTACCACCATACTCAAAGGCATCAACATCAAAAAATCTATAGTTTTCAGGTTTATCTAGTTTATTTAATTCTGATGTAGTGAATCTATCATTCCATTTTTTTACAGAATCAATACCAAAAACCCATTCTATATATGATAGAGATTCAGATTCACGACCAAATATTGTTTTATAATAGACATGGCCATCTTTATCGACTAAATCTTTTCGACGAATAGATTTTTTTTGATCAATATATGAATATTCTTCTTGTTTGAGGACTTCACCCTTCGCACTAATTAAAGATTTAATTAATAAACGATCTAAATTGTCATATTCTGCTCTGATATGAGATTTACGAAGAATTTCTGTCTTAGGAATATTATTTCCAGTTATAAAAGCTAGTTCATTTATAAAATATTTTATATAACGCTCATTCGCGCTAAGAAAAATTAGAACAAGTATCAATAGTGTGAGTTTAAGGCTTTTCACAAGCCTTAATTTATGAGTGAAAATACCCTATGGAAATGGGTGAATTAGAAAAATTAGATTAAATCAAGAAAAAAAAGGATTTTTTTAATATAGATAAGTTATTTTTTACCTGATTGGTGCTTCTGTTTAAGTTGATCTTTTGCTAATTCACGCATATCTGCAACCTCGTCAGATTCATCCATTATTTCAACTCCTAACAACGTTTCTATACAGTCTTCTAAAGTTACAATACCAGTAGTACCACCAAACTCATCTTTGACTATAAACATATGAGAGCGATTTTTAGTAAATTTATTTAAAACTTTTTCTACAAACTGCTCTTCATCAATTGAATCTACTGGCTCAATAATGTCTGAGATTACTTTTTCAAAAGAATCCTCAGCCATAGTTTCTAATAATTTATCTTTATAAACGATACCAATAATATTATCAATGTTTTCATGAAAGACTGGTATCCTAGAAAATTTTATATTTTCATGGGACTCCATCACTTTACCAACGGTTTGATTATCTTCAAGTGCATAGATTACAGATCTGGGAGTAAGAATCTCATTAACAGGCATTTCTTTTAATCTAAAAAGATTCTCAATTATATCGGACTCTTGCTCATCAATTGATCCCTCATCTTCACCCATCTCAGCCATCGCAGTTATTTCTTCACGACTGACTTTTTTATCTTCTTCTTCAGGACTCATTTTTGAAGAAATTGCATGACTTAGCCATACGAAAGGGAAAGTTATTACCATTAAAATGCGAATTACATAAGCAGCTGGACTTGCTAGTTTTCTCCAATATAGAGCTCCCATAGTTTTGGGAATAATCTCTGAAAAAATTAATATACAAAAAGTTAGTACAACCGATACTATAGCTACACCGCTTGAACCAAAGACTTGAAGTGCTTTAGCACCAACACCTGCTGCACCTACTGTATTAGCAATTGTATTAATTGTTAATATAGCAGCTAAAGGACGATTTACATCATCTTTTAACTTTTGAAGCAGTTGTCCACTTCGATGCTTAGCTTTAACTAATGTACCAATGTGTGAATGAGTTACTGATAAAATAACAGATTCTAAGGTAGAACAGATAAATGAAAAGCCAAGCACAAGAAAAACGTATGTTAATAATGTAGACATATTCTAGACAAACTTACGTCAATTGATTAGTTCTTAAGCCCTCTTTTTATAAATAATTCATTATAAAGAAAAATACTTTTCGACAATTTAGTTATTCAAAAACCTCATGATGTAATATCATTTATTTTCTTAAGAGCTTCTCGAGCTAACTTTTTATCTTTTAAAGATTCAGGAGCATTTTCCCAAATTTTTAGAAAAGTCTCAATTTTTGATTGAGCAATACGGTAATTATTCAATTCTAAATTTGCTAATCCAGAGTATAAAAT
>CAJJBS010000116.1 GCA_905182385.1 Fidelibacterota bacterium TCS55 | reverse complement strand
TTTAGAAGCTGTTTCATTTCCAAATCAATTCACGTATTCTTTAACTGATAAATACAGTATTGATATAAGGTATGAATATCAAGAAATAAAGAAAGGTGTACAGCAAAGAGTTGCTTCAAGTACCTCTGATATTTTTATATCTAATTATTTAAAAGATAAACAAATTAACCGCTTTATTAGTTTAGGCTTAGCTCGTTCACCTAAATGGTCAATCAACTTAGCTTTTGATTACTCTAATACAGATGAACGCATTGTGATAGATAGTAAGAGAGACCAAAATGCGATTGAAAATATATTTAATGGTTTATGGGATACATCGTTAACATGGGCAAGTTTAGCATTTTCTTATAATATTAATTCAAATAATAGAGTATCATTTACTTATGGGTCGTTACGGGGAGGCGTGCATTGTAGCAATGGTGTTTGTAGATATATTCAACCATTTGAAAATGGTCTTAAGGTTAGTTTGATCTCAGCTTTTTAATTAACTTATTAGATTACTTTTAGGAGAAAGCATCAAAACTTTTACTATTATCTTAATTACTTTATTAATCTTTACATCATGCGATGATAGTGAAGCTGATAATGAATTAATACCAAATTCTATTAATATTTCTTCTTCTTATGCTGTAATAAAGCCTGATCAGAAATTTCAGCTTAAAGCGCAAGTCCTTACGATGGATAATACAAATCTAGATGATGTAACGATTACATGGACTACTGATAATGAATCTATCGCAATAGTAGATCAAAAAGGTTTTGTGACGGGTAAGAATCAAGGTACCACCGATATAATAGCCACAGTGGGTAATATTCAAAATTCCATAGAGATTACGGTAAGTGCTATTCGAAGACGGATTCTAAGTGAATTATTTACTTCTAGTACATGAGGACCATGCGCATCCGCGGAGCGGGTCTTATATGAATCTTTAAAGCCTGGCACAGTTAACTATGTAGGTGCAAATGTAGACACGATATGGACACATATGTCTTATCATGTTTGGTGGCCAGGGCAGGGCAATGATCCAATGTATCTTGCAAATACAAGTATGAATCAAGTTCGTAATAACTATTATCAAAATAATTATACGCCTCATATGTTTACAAACGGTAAGGATTCAGGATCAAATACTGCAACTTGGAAAAATGACCCCAAAGACTTTATAAATAATATAGCTTTGCATGAGATAAAGATTTCAGGAACCCAATCAGATAATGCAATTGATTTTAGTATAACCTCAAGCTCTGTAAAAAATTCCAAACAAAGTGAAGATATACGTTTATTTGTGGCGACAGTTATGGATAAAGTTAATTTTCCTAATTCTTCTAATGGACTT
The DNA here is from genome assembly GCA_905182385.1 of Fidelibacterota bacterium TCS55. Taxonomy (GTDB): domain Bacteria; phylum Fidelibacterota; class Marinisomatia; order Marinisomatales; family TCS55; genus TCS55. The sequence continues at coordinate 3,025 of CAJJBS010000116.1, read as the reverse complement.
ACTGATCATCGTTACTCTGTAATCGAGCTTCTCCTTACGAATGCAGGTAAGAAAATATCATTTATTAATGGAGTAGATTTTATTGAAACGTTTAATTGGTCAATTCCTGAGAGGTGGTTAAAGCACAGTTTGCTTACTTTTAATAATAAGGACCTTTCGGTTATTGCTTGGATCCAAGATTATAAGTCAAAAGAGATACTGCAAGTGACTGAATTCAATTTCGACTAAAATATAACTAATTCCATTTGGTCAGTTATAGTGATTGATTAAATTCTAACTCAAATTTATCAATATTTATATGCACCCGTAGCTCAACTGGATAGAGTGCTGCGCTACGGACGCAGAGGTTGTAGGTTCGAATCCTATCGGGTGTACAAAAAAACCTCCTTTTGGAGGTTTTTTTTATTTTAAATAGATAATATGATTGGAGTTTTTTATGACTAAATATTTAATGATGATTAGTTTTACTTCTAGTCTTTTATCTCAGCAACTAGAATTCAATTCAACTTTATTACCCACAGATGCAACAACTGATAGTATAAAATATGTTGTAACAGAACTATTAAATGCAATTAGCACTAATGACTCGATCAAAGCTAAAAGACTGGTGCTTGAAGAAGGTCATGTGATGCGTGTTTCTAAAAAAGCCGGTGATAATAACATATCATTTCGAAGTAATCGCACTTTCATAGAACAGACAGGCAATAGAACGATGGATATTCATGAGAGAATGTGGAACCCTATCATTATTTATAGAGGAGATATTGCTATTGCTTGGACCACTTATGATCTGCATATAAATAATAAATTCTCACATTGTGGTGCAGAGACATTTAATTTGGTACGTAAGGATAATAGATGGTTAATTTCTGATTGGGCTTATACTGTTGAGTCTATTAATTGCGATAAGAGCCCTTTAGGTCCGTACCCGTATAAATAATAAAGGAATATAGAATGAGTAAACCCACTTATAATGATGCAGATATTATGTTAAAATTTGTTCAATGGGGAGCCGCATTGAAAATAGAAAAAGCGTTGAATTGGATATGGAGTAAAAATTATATAGATGATTATTCTGATTTTGTAAAAAAATACCCACCAGGGAGCAAACAGTACGGCGAAGTAAAGAAAGTGTGTGGATGGTATGAGACGATAGGTACCCTTTATAAACAAAAACTATTCAATGAAGATCTTTTATTTGATTGGTTAGCGACCAATGTTCGATGGAAGCGAATGGAAAATTTTGTAAAAGGTGTAAGAAAAGAGATGGATGAGCAAAAAATGTATCAAAACTTTGAGGCTATGGCAAAAGCTGAAAGTAAAAGATAATAATTGTTGTAGCAGTTTATAACTATTTAAAATTAAATGAAGCGCTACATTTTTTATATTAGATTGATGACCATCACAGTAAGTATTGCTATTATTTAATAAATTAAGACATAATTTAATGCTATTTATCCGTTACATCACACTTTCAATAATAATTCTAAATATTATTATTGCTCAAGATAGAAGACTTTCTGTTGCTGTTCTCGATTTTGATGCTAAAGGTATTCCTACTTATGAAGCAGAGACCTTAACTGAACGTCTTCGTTCAGAAATTGCTAATACCAATGCGGTTCGACTTACTGACCGCAAACTACTCGAAAAGATTTTACAGGAACAAGGATTGCAACAATCCGGCTGTACTACGGATGAGTGTGCAGCGGAAGTAGGTCAGTTACTAGGCGCGCAATTTATTATAAGCGGATCCATTGGAAAACTAGGTAGTTCCTTTACAATTGATGCCAAAATGGTATCGGTTACCACCGGTGCCGCTGAGCGTGCAAAGACTGCGACTTACAAAGGTGATATCGTTGGCCTTATCCTTGAAATGGAAATATTAGCATGGGAGATTGTAGGTCTAAAAGCTCCTAGAAGATTATTAGCTAAACGAGGAGATGAAGATGAAGATATTGAGAATAAAGTAACATTAGCTGTCTTAGACTTTGAACCTAGAGGGATTAGTTCTCTTGAATCTCAAACTTTGACTGACCGTTTTTCAACTGAGATCAATAAAACAGGAAAAGCGATCTTGGTTGATCGAAACTCTATGAGCGAAATTATGCAAGAGCAAGGCTATACCGAAGCAGAATGCTCTTCTGAGGAGTGTGCAGCAGAAGTTGGGGCAATGCTTGGCGTGCAATTTATGATCAATGGTGCAATTGGAAAACTAGGAGATACCTACACCATCGATGCTAAAATGTTCAGTGTGCAGACAGGTGCAGCTGAGAAAACAATTAATACAACCTATTCTGGTAAGGTCGATGGTTTGATAACTGAGATTGAGATTCTAGCATGGGAGATAATGAACCTTAAACCACCCAAATCCTTACTAAAGAAACGAAAAGGTGGAAGTGCTCAAGTTGCAGATGTTCCACGAGATAAAAGCAGATTTGGAGCCATGATGCGTTCTATGCTTGTTCCAGGATGGGGGCAGCTATATTCTGATCGTAAATTAGTAGGCTGGTCTATATTAGGTGGTGAACTGGCGATTGGGGCTCTGGCTTTCTCAGCATATAGTTCATATTCTACGGCCAATAGTGATTTAATCGCATTTAATGAACAATACAATAATTCTTCGGATCCTTTGCAGATTGCTGATCTACGATCTAAAACTTTGCAAGCAGAAGCTGATCAAATTTCATCTAATGATCAAATGACTACCCTGATATACGCAGCTGGTGGCCTATGGGCTATTAATGTGGTGCATGCTTTTTTAATGGGACCTAAGGCAGAAACTGCATCCAGAAAATCTGGTTTTGACCTAGTCTATCATTCTGAAATATTTCAACCTCAATTAAGGTTCTCCATTGCGTTGGATTAAACAATATATTGCAATCTTTAGCATTTTACTATTCTCATGTGAGATCGTGGAACCTGAGCTCGATAATCCTTTGGATACAGAAGCTAATGCTGAAAAAGGGGTATCGCCTCCTGCATTGGTTTTTTTCCCTGATAATATCACTACTAATACAGGTGGGAA
>CAJJBS010000115.1 GCA_905182385.1 Fidelibacterota bacterium TCS55 | reverse complement strand
ACTTGGATTGCAAGTGAAAAACAAGAATATGCAGCATATACATTTAGATCAAAAGTTTTAAAAAAAATTGATGAATATTTAACTGATTTTCCACCAATAATTAATCATCCAATTAAGCCTGTAATTGAAATAAAATCAATTAATTGGGATGATATAATTAAAAATCTAGAGATTGATCGCTCTATAAAAAAAATTGATTGGTTGGCTTCTGGTGAAAATGCTGCTGAGGTTATATTAAATAAGTTTATAAATGAAAGCTATCATAAATATGGAGATGATAAAAATAATCCTAATATAGATGGTACTTCAAACTTTAGTCCTTATCTACATTATGGACATATAGCTTCTCAGCGTATTGCTTTATTATTGTATGGAAATGAAGCCATTGAATCAAAAGGTTTTTTAGAACAATTAATTGTTAGAAAAGAACTTGCTGATAATTTTTGTTATTTTAACAAATCATATGATAGTTATGATGGATTCCCAAATTGGGCAAAGAAATCTTTGGACTCTCATCGGAATGATGAACGAGAATATTTATATTCAATATCTGAACTTGAAGAAGCAAATATTCATGATGACCTATGGAATGCAGCTCAAAAACAAATGAGCAAAACTGGTAAAATGCATACCTATATGAGGATGTATTGGGCCAAAAAAATATTAGAGTGGAGCCCCACTCCTGAAGATGCATTACAAAATGCAATTGATCTAAATGATAAGTATGAATTAGATGGTCGTGATCCAAATGGTTATACGGGAATGGCATGGTCAATTGGTGGTGTTCATGATAGACCTTGGTTCGATAGGCCAATCTTTGGACAAGTAAGGTATATGAGTTATGGCGGATGTAAAAATAAGTTTGATATCAATTCTTATATAAATTCAAATACCTAAAAAAGTTATAATTATTAGTTAAGAACAATGGAAGTAACACTAATATTTCCTCATCAACTATTTTCTCCTCATCCTTCAATCTCAAGAAGAAGACAAATTTTTATAATTGAAGATCCACTCTTTTTTAGAGATGATGAATTCCCATTAAAATTTCATAAACAAAAAATTTTACTTCATCAATTATCAATTGATAATTATTATAAAACCTTAAAAAATGATAGTTATGACGTAAGGGTTATTTCCTACAAATCTTTTGGTGATAAAGAATACTTGAAAAAAATATTCATTGAAAATTCTATAAATAAAATATTTTATGCAGATTTACATGATTATGAATTAAATAAAAGATTAAATCAAATAACTAAAGCATTAAAGATAAAGTCAGTTATTTATGAAACTCCAGGATTTTTACTTGGTCTTGATCAGGTTCAAGAAGATTTTAAAGGTAAAAACAAATTCATGATGGCACAATTCTATCAAAAACAACGTAGAAGATTTAATGTTCTTATTGACTCAAACCAAAAACCAATTGGTGGCAAATGGAGTTTTGATGCTGAGAATAGAAAGAGATTACCGAAAAATTTAGAAATTCCAGCTATAAACTCATTTATTAAAAAAGAAAAATTGAATAATAAATTAAAGGATGACATTAATTTAAATTTTTCTTTAAATCCGGGTAACCTTAATAATTTTAATTATGCAGTCTCACATGAGGAAGCTAAAATTAGTTTTGAGCAGTTTTTAAATGAGAGATTTATGTATTTTGGAGATTATGAAGATGCAATCTCAATTAATGAACCATATATTTTTCACAGTGTATTAACGCCCGCATTAAATATAGGACTCATAACACCAAATCAAGTACTTCAGTCTACTTTAGATTATGCTAAAGAATTTGAAATTCCTCTAAATTCGCTCGAGGGTTTTATTCGTCAAATTATTGGTTGGCGAGAATATATTAGAGCAGTTTATCATATTAAAGGTTGTGAACAAAGAACTACTAATTTTTGGAATTTTTCAAAAAAGATACCTGAGTCTTTTTATAATGCAACAACGGGTATTAAACCTGTTGATGACATAATAAATAATATAAATAATAATGCATATGCCCATCACATTGAACGTTTAATGATACTTGGAAATATTATGTGTTTGATGAGGATTAATCCAAATGAAGTTTATAGATGGTTTATGGAAATGTTTATTGATTCATATGATTGGGTAATGGTTCCAAATGTTTATGGTATGAGTCAATTCGCAGATGGTGGAATTATGTCAACTAAGCCATATATAAGTGGGAGTAATTACATACTTAAAATGAGTAATTACAAGAAAGAATCGTGGTGTGAATTATGGGATGCTTTGTATTGGCGATTTATAGATGATCATAGAGATTTTTTTAGTAAAAATTATAGAATGAAAATGATGGTCTCTTTATATGATAAAAAAGACGAAAGTATTAAAAATAATTATATAAAATTATACAATTCTATATAAAAAGCTCATAACGCTCACTTTTAACTTGTTTTATTTTTTTGTAATTACTAATTTTATTGATGAGATACTTAAACTCAAAGCAAGTTTCTGATATAATTGGAGTAAATATTTCTACTCTTAAACGCTGGACTGAAAATGGAACACTTGATTGTGATAAAACAGCAGGTGGGCATAGAAAGTTCACGATGAATCATATTCGAGATTATTATAGAAGAAATCCTGACGCAAATAATAGTGCAGATCTAAAGATTGAAGACATAAGTCAAAAACAATTATTTGGTCATATTCAAAACAGAGATTTCAAAAAACTAGCGGAAAAACTTGCTAAAGCTAGTCTTGATAGCGACGAAGTAATTGTAAGTAATATTATTAATGGTCTTTATATGAATGGTGTCCTTATAGCTGATATTCTCGACTATGTTGTGGATGTGGCTGGGCATATTGTAGAAGCTCAATTAAGTAATAAAATAATTGTTCATACTGAAGCTTATGTATCAAGGCAACTATTAACAAGAGTAGTTGATGGGTTATGTACTGAAATGCCAAATGGAACATTTAATGGTAAAAGTGCGATGTGTATAAATTTTGAAGATAACCTCCCAGATATTGGTGTAGTAATGTCTGAAGTTGTTCTTAGACATTCGGGTTATAATGTTTTTAATACAGGTTCACATGCCGAGCTAGGCGATTTATCAATTGTTATCCAAAAGAAAAAAATAGATATTATTCTATTCTATTTATGTAACCTTCAATGCTGTAATGCAGTTGTTCTTGATAATATTGAGAAAACAAAAGAAGACATTCATAAAATTATTAAAATAGCAAAAAAAATTAATGTTAAAGTTTTCTTTGGGGGTGAAGGGTTTCTACTTTTGAAAGATATTCATGATAGTGTTGACAACTCTTTTTTAACATATAATAATCTTCAAAAAATAGTTTAAATAATAACTCATCTATAAAAGTTAGAGAAGTATTAATATATAGTTGTATCTTCAACTATATATTTTATACTATAATTTAATATGGAATTAAAAAACACTCCATTTCCAGTTCTTCTTGGTCTGGCTCATCGATTAGCAGAAAGAAAGTTTATGCAGATCATCGATCAATTGAAATTAGATTTAACATTTGATCAATTTATGGTTTTAATGCCCATTTGGAAAAAAGAAGGTATTAATCAGCAACAAGTAGTTGAAGGGTGCGGAAAAGATAAAACATCTGTAACTCGCATAATAACAACGCTTGAAAATAAAAATTTATTAGTAAGAATTAAAGATTCTACAGATGGACGATTAAACAATATCCATTTAACAAAAAAAGGAAAAAAAATAATTGATAAAGTTAATCCCGTAATGCAAGAAACTCGTAAATATATTAAGAAAAATATAAATGAAGATGATTTTAATATAGCTAGATCTGTTATGATTCAATTAATTGAAGAATTGGATTCTAAAAATGGTTGAAGTCTCACCTATAAATAAATTTCTTAATTTATTTGTATTTTCTATTATTTTTATGTCTTGTTCTCAACCTTCAAACTACAAATCTGAAATCCTTGAATCTATACCTGAAAATTGGTCTATTGAAGTTGAGGGAGTAGAAAAGTATACAGGTAATTGGTGGGAAACTTTTGGAGATACAACTTTTGTTCGTTTTTATGATACTTTCCAAAGTACTAGTCCTGATTTAAAATCAATTATTAATCAATCAGCAATGGCAAGAAATTCTGCTAAAATTCTTTCTTCATCTTCATTTCCTAGTTTGAATATTTCAACTTCTAATTCAACTCGTAAGCAGAATTTAGCAGCTTTTGGTTTTTCAAGCAATATGCTAGGTTTAAGTGATTCTAATAATGACTCAAATGCAAATAATCAAAATTCTGTAGTTAGTTTTACATCGAAGAATTCAGGATTGAATGTTGGTATGCAATGGGAATTAGATGTCTGGGGTAGGCTTGTTAATGCACGTAGAGCTGCATATAAGGATTATGAATCCACATTTAATGAACTTGCATATTTAAAATTCTCTCTTGGTGTTCAATATGTTAATGCTTATTACTCTGCTGTTGAATCTAACATTCAATATTTACTATCTATTGAAACTAGAGAAGCATTGCTTCGTATAAAAAATATAGTATTGAACAGATATGATAAGGGGTTATCGTCGAGTTTAGATCTTAGGTTGGCAGAGTCTTCACTTGCGATTAGCAGAGTTCAAGAAGAAAATCAATTTATTCAAAAATTAAATATTACAAGAAACCTTGAAATTTTAATGGGTCAATATCCATCGGCTTCACTAATTGTAAGCCAAAATTTTCCCGAAAATTATCCAAAAATACCATCTGAATTACCAGTTAACCTTATTGAAAGAAGGCCAGATATTCAAGCTGCTATTAATAAGGTTGAATCATCTGTTTATAGATTAGCTCAATCTAAAAGAGAATTATTGCCTTCAATATCATTAACTACTTCAGTTGGAACTTCAAGCCAAGATTTAAAAGATATTTTAAATGGAGATTATTCTGTTTGGAATATAGCAACAAATATAACTGTACCTCTATTTCAAGGTGGCCGCCTCAGAGCAAATGTTGCCATGAACCAAAATCAACTATCATTATCTGAAATTAATGCAATGAAAAAAATACTTCAAGCATTTTCAGAGGTTGAGCAATCATTAGCTACTGAAAATTCTATAGAAAGACAATATGCTGCTATCTTAGAAGCTGAAAAGCAATCTGAGGCCGCTTATGATCTTGCAGTTGGAAGGTATGAAAATGGTATTTCTGATTTAATTACTGTTCTTAATAGTCAGCAGCAATTATTTTCAGTTAAATCTCAAAAATATTCATTACAGAATCAGAGAATTAGAGCAAGAGTTAATTTGTTTTTAGCTTTGGGTGGTGATTTTGACATTTCTAAAAATTGAGAATAAAAATGAAACAATTATTTAAAAAATATTTACCATTATGGATTATACTTGGATCTTTATTAATAGCAATAATGATGATTAGTGCGAAGCCTAAAGCCATAGCTAATATTAAAGAATTTGTTCCACCAGTTGTTGAGACACAAGTTCTTATTCCTCAGCCGTATCAAGTGAGAATCGAATCTCAAGGTACCGTTATTCCTCGTACTGAAATTCAATTAATGTCTGAAGTCTTAGGAAAAATACAAAAAGTCTCATCAAAATTGCAAACTGGATCAAAATTTGAAAAAAATGATCCATTAGTTTATCTAGAAAAACGGGATTTCGAATTATCACTTATTTCAGCACAATCATCGTTGTCACAAGCACGTGTTAATTATGAACGCGAAAAAGCAGAATCTGAGTTAGCAGCAAAAGAATGGAAAAAAATAAATGGTGGTAAGGCAAGTAACTTAACATTGAGAAAGCCTCAGCTATCACAAGCAAAAGCTCTCTTAGCCGCAGCTGAAGCAGTTTATGAACAAGCCGAAAGAAACCTTGATAGGACTACTATCAGAGCACCATTTAAAGGTAGAGTTAGACAAAAGATGGTTGATGTTGGTATGGTTATATCTCCAGGTTTAACGATTGCTCAGATTTATGCAACCGATTATGTAGAAATTTCTTTACCAATTGCAGAGCAAGATCTCGCTTTTTTAGGGATTCCTTTAGATGGTAGTTTTATTAAAAAAGAATCTCAACCTTATGTTGAGCTTTATACTGAATTTGGAGGTAAGCAACTTTCTTGGAGTGGAACAATTGTTCGTTCTTCAGCAGAAATTGATTCTAAGACTAGAATGTTATCTGTGATTGCACAAGTTTCAGACCCCTATCAAAAAACATCAAACATGTTACCTTTAAAAGTAGGAATTTTTGTTAAAGCCGCTATCAAAGGTAGAACTTTCAATGATATTATAATCATTCCGCGCTTTACTGTAAGAAATAATAAAGTGTGGATAGTTAATCAAGAAGGTGCTCTAGATCAGAAGCAAATTAAAATTTTAAGATACGAGGATGATAAAGTATTAGTTAGCGAAGGTCTTGACTTATCTGATTCTGTATTACTTACCCGACTCGCAGTTTTGATTAAGGGTATGAAATTGAAAAAAAATTGAGATCTAAACTATGGAAAAATTAATACGCTGGTTTGTCAATAATACTGTTGCAGCTAATATGGTTATGTTATTCATTTTAGTTGCGGGGTTACTTACACTGCCAAGAATACGTATGGAGGTTTTTCCTGATATAAATGTTGATATTGTATCTATTTCAGTAGTTTACCCCGGAGCCTCACCCAAAGATGTTGAAGAAGGTATTTGCTATCGAATTGAAGAAAAGTTGACAGGTTTAAAAGGTATTAAAAGAATTAGGTCATCTGCTTCAGAAAACATTGGTATTACAACTGTTGAGATTTTACCTGGTGAGGATGTAAATGAAATTCAGAATAAAATTAAGACACAAATAGATGCCATAGATACTTTTCCTGATAACGCTGAAAAACCAATAATCCAAAATATGACAAGGACTTCAGATGTTATTACTGTCGCAGTCTATGGTGATATTGAAGAAGAGAGTTTAGTCGCAATATCTGAAAATATTAAAGATGAGATAGATGCCCTACCTGAAATATCATTATCTACAATTATAGGTAAAAAACCTAGAGAAATTTCAATCGAAATTTCTGAGCTTACGCTTAAAAAGCACCAATTATCTATTGAGCAAGTAGCGAAGTCTATTCGATTGAACTCTATGGATATACCAGGTGGTGCTATTGAAACGGATATGGGAGAAATCTTAATTAGATCTAAAGGCCAAGTATATGATCAACGAGGTTTTGCGAAAATTCCGATTGTATCTAGACAAGATGGTGCAAATCTTTTATTAGGAGATATTGCAGAAATCAATGATGGTTTTGCAAAAATTGATCTTAGTCAAAAGTTTAATGGAAGCCCAGCTATTCTCATTCGAGTTTTCAGAGTTGGAGATCAAAATGCTTTAGATATTTCAAATGCTGTTAAAAAATATGTTGCTAATATTTCACCATCTTTACCTGTGGGCATTGGAATTAAAACTTGGAATGATGAAGCAATTATTCTAAAAGGAAGGATTGATCTTTTAACCAAAAATGCATATTTGGGACTTTTTCTAGTTGTTATAATTCTTGCAATTTTTTTAAAACCAAAATTAGCTTTTTGGGTATCATTAGGTATTCCAATTTCATTTATGGGTGGTTTTTGGTTGATGCCTATTTTTGATGTTTCCATTAATATGTTATCATTATTTACTTTCATATTGGTATTAGGAATTGTGGTTGATGATGCTATAATTGTAGGTGAAAATATATTTTTATGGAGAGAACGAGGATTGAATGGAGTTGAGGCTGCTGTTAAAGGAGCTTCTCAAGTTGCGATTCCAGTATTTTTTGCAATATTAACTACTATTGCGGCTTTCTCACCAATGTTATCTGTTGTTGGTAATGTGGGACAGATCTGGAGAATAATTCCATTAGTTACTATAATCGTTCTTATTTTTTCACTTTTTGAATCTTTAACTATACTCCCTGCTCATCTAGGTCATGTGAATGATGAGACTATTAGTAGGTTTCCTATAGTAAATATGTTGAGTCAAAAATGGGAAGTTTTTCAAAATAAAATAAAATTATATCTAAATGATTTTATAAATAATAAGTATAAACCTTTTCTTTCATGGACATTGAAAAATAAAGGCATCACCCTTTCTACAGCCTTTGGAGTTTTTATTTTAACTATAGGTTTGATAGCTGGAGGATGGATAAAATTTGTTTTTTTCCCGCCATTAGAAGCCGACCTTGTAAATGGGACGATATCTTATCCTGATGGTTCTCCAATTGAAATGTCAATGGAAGGTTTAAGTATAATTGAATCATCTGCTCAAAAATTAAAAAATGAGTTAGAGTATGAATTTCCTGATGAAAAAATATTTGTAAATATTTTAGCAACGGCTGGTGATCAACCAGTGAAAAATAAAAGTACTCAGGGTCCTGGTGCAGGAGGGAGTCTAGCAACAGGTTCTCACTTCGCAGAATACGCGATTGAACTTTCACCAGGTGAAAACCGATCTATAAGTGCAACCGAAATCTCTCGTAGGTGGCGAGAATTAACACCAACAATTATTGGTGCGAAGGAAGTGGCTTTTAGTTCTGAATTGTTTTCCGCGGGTGATCCAATTAATATCCAATTAACGAGTCAAAGCCTTGAAGATTTAAATGCTGTAAGTGCACTTTTACAGGAAAAGCTATCGACTTATCCAGGTGTTATTGATATTAAAGATTCATTTAGTTTGGGTAAAGAAGAAATAAAATTAGTTTTAAAGCCTGAGGCTAAAAATTATGGTATCACTATGGTTGATGTATCTAATCAAGTACGTCAAGCTTTTTATGGTTTTGAAGTTCAAAATTTCCAAAGAGGTCGCGATGAAATTAAAGTATTTATTCGCTATCCTGAAGAAGAGCGAAAAACTATTAAAAACTTAGAATCTTTACAAATCCGTAATAATCAGAATGCAGAGATACCCCTTAGGCAAGTAGTAAGTATGGAGTTTTCGCAAGGATTCTCTACAATTAGTCGAGTTGATAGGCAAAGGTCAGTTAGTATTACTGCAAATGTTGATATTTCAAAAGTAACAGCTAATGAAGTTTTAGTTCCTGTTACTGAGATTGATATACCACAAATATTAGAAAAATATCCATCAGTAAGATTTTCACTAGAAGGCGAACAAAGAGAACAAAATGATAGTTTAGGCTCAATCTTTAAAAATTTTATTTTTGCAATGATTGTTATTTATACGTTACTTGCAATTCCATTTAGATCTTATAGTCAACCATTGATTGTGATGGGGGCTATTCCATTTGGTTTAACTGGCGCTATCATTGGACATATAATAATGGGGCAAAATTTAACCGTATTATCATTAATTGGAATTGTTGCACTGGCAGGTGTTGTAGTTAATGACTCTTTAGTTTTGGTAGATTTTATAAATAGATATAGAGAAGAAGGTCATAATGTCTTTGAAGCTGTACTTGAAGCAGGTCCAAGAAGGTTTAGGCCAATTCTTCTTACATCGCTCACAACATTCTTTGGTTTATTCCCATTATTAATGGAAAAAAGTGTTCAAGCTCAATTTTTAATCCCGATGGCAATTTCATTAGCATATGGAGTTTTATTTGCGACATTAATTACGTTAATTATTGTACCCTCCGCCTACCTTTTTTTAGATGATATAATTAATAGAAAAAAAGCTCATAACGCTCATATTGGACTTGACCAGTAATTATAATTTTTATAATTTTAAATCATGAAAACATATGAAATAAACACAACTCAATTCATCGATAAACCTATTGATGTTGTTTTCGATTTTTTTTCTAAACCAGAAAACCTTGAACGTATTACACCTAAAAATCTATCGTTTGAAATATTAACGCCCACACCAATAAAAATGGAAAAAGGAGCTTTAATTGATTATACAATAAAAATAATTGTTGTTCCAATACACTGGCGAACCTTCATATCTGATTATGATCCACCTTTTAAATTTGTAGATCAACAAGTTAAAGGTCCATACGCATTTTGGCATCATACACATACTTTTAAAGAAGTTGAAGGAGGTGTAGAAATAAAAGATAATGTAAAGTATGCAATACCGATGGGACTACTGGGTAGATTTATTCATGCTATATATATTAAAAATGATCTTAAAAAAATATTTGCTCATCGAAAAATAGTAATTAAAGATGTTTTTTCAGATTAATAAGGTTCTTATATAATGAAAATAAAAGGGAGACATTAAACTGTGAAAGTAGCACTTTTTGGCGCAACAGGATTTGTTGGTTCATATATTGTTGACGAACTTTTAAATCAAGGTCATAAACCTATAGTATTAGTTCGAGAAAATTCTGAAGATAAATTACCACAATCATCTAAATGTAAATTAGTCAAGGGTGATATAAACAATCAGGATGCAATTAATAAAACTATTCAAGGTGCCGATGCTGTTATTTATTGTATTGGAATAATACGTGAGTTTAAAAGTAAAGGAATCACGTATGAAAACCTTCACTTTCAAGGTGCCAAAAGATGTATTGATACAGCTGTAGAATCAGGTGTTAATCGATTTATCTTAATGAGCGCTAATGGGGTAAAAATTGATGGAACCGGTTATCAAAAAACTAAGCATTTGTCAGAGCAGTATCTTAAATATACAAAATTAAATTGGACAATTTTTCGTCCCTCATTAGTATTTGGAGATCCAAGAGGTAATAACCGTCCTGAATTCTGTACTCAATTAAAAAAAGATATGTTAAGTCTACCAATCCCTGCTCCTAATTTTCACAAAGGGTTAAATCCTTTAGATGCGGGAAAATTTGCCATGTCTCCCATACATGTTAAAGATGTTTCTTCTTTTTTTGTGAACTCAATTGATATGGAAAATTCTTTTAAAAAGACATATCCTTTAGGTGGGGTAGCTTACTATTGGAAAGATATCATTCAAACAATAGCTAAAGCATACGGTAAAAATAAATGGACTATTCCTGCACCTGCTATAGCGATACAGATTGTTGCAAGTTTTTTAGGAAGGTTTTCATGGTTTCCAATTACAAAAGACCAACTTACAATGCTTATTGAAGGAAATGTATGTGATTCAGATGAGTTTTTTGAATTATTTAAAATTAAACCAACTCCGTTTAATACTGAGACGCTTAGCTATTTGAATAAATAATTTATTTATTATGAAAATTATATTACTACTAACTGCGCTTTGCCTTTTAATTGCTACTGCTTTTCTTAGTGCAAACAACCAAACTGTTGAACTAAAAGTAGGGGATAAAGCCCCTTCTTTTTCTTTGTACGACCAAGATAATAAACTCCACAAATTATCTGATTATAAAGGACAAAGATTAATCATTTATTATTTTCCAAAAGCAGATACGCCTGGATGAACAAAAGAAGCTTGCGGGTTCCGCGACATATACTCAGAATACAAAAGAGCCGGGATTAAAGTCTTTGGTATTAGCTATGATTCTTCAAAATCATTAAAAAAGTTTAAGAAAAAATATGTACTGCCATTTGATTTTTTATCAGATTCAAAAAAAGAAGTAGCTGTTAAATATGGTGCGGCAGGTACTGGTTGGCCAAAAAGAATTACTTTTATAATTGATAAAAATAGTAGAATTGAAAAAATTTATAAAAAAATGAATGTAAATACACATGCGGAGCAAATTTTAGATGACTTATTTCCAAAAAAATAGTTTAATATTTTTATTATTATTTACTTTTATTATTGCCCAAGATTCTGATAATCAGGTCTACGGATTTATTACTGATAGTACTTCAGGAGAAGGTTTAATTGGAGCCAATGTTTTCATTCGAGAAACAGGTCAGGGTATGGCAACTGATAATAATGGCTATTACGTATTATCAGATATTCGACTTGAGGAGGCTACTTTAATTGTTTCATATGTTGGCTATGAGCAATATCAAAAAAAGATAAATTTTTTAAATAATTCATCTAAGAATCTTCTTATAGCCTTAAAGCCAGATGTTTTTGAGTTATTACAAGTAGATGTTTCTGCGGAAGAAATTGATAGATTAAATAAAATAGAGCCGAGTAGAATAACCCTTTCCCCACGCGTTTTAAAAGCACAACCATCGTTAGCTGAACCAGATATCTTTAGAACAATACAGTCTCTTCCTGGTGTTTTAACTACTTCTGAATTTAGTACGGGTTTAGTTATTCGAGGTGGAAATACTGATCAAAATTTAATTTTATTAGACGGAATTACAGTTTATAACCCATCACATCTTGGAGGTCTTTTTTCAAACTTTATTGTTGATGCAGTTAAAGAAGCTGAATTAATAAAAGGTGGATATAATGCTGAATATGGTGGAAGACTTTCTGCAGTTTTAGATATTAGGAGTCGCGAAGGCAATAGAAATAAATTTGAAGGAAGTAGCAGTATTTCTGTTTTATCTGCTCAAACCACACTTGAAGGACCTTTCTTAAATGGAGCTTGGTTATTAGCAGGACGAAGAACTTATTTTGATAAGGTTTTACCTTTGGTTTCAGATTTTAATCTTCCATACTATTTTTATGATTTACAAGGACATGTTTTTACAGATCTTAATGAGAAAGACAGATTATCTTTGAGTTTCTATCGTGGTGTTGATGATCTTAAATATACAGACTTAGATCTCAATTCAGATTGGGGAAATGAGACTATGAGTCTAGCCTATCGCCATGTTTTCAGTGAGAAAATGATAGGCAATTTTTTAGCTGCAAATAGTCGTTTTTACACGCGTTTTGGATTAGGTGGAGGTTCAGGCATCAATGAATATAATCCGCTCCGTGATATTACTTTTGCTGGAGATATCTCATATTTTAAGAGTCAAGACGTCAATCTTTTTTTTGGCGCAGAGTTTAAAAAATTAAGTATTACATATGATTCAAGGTTTAATGACGAAAGTATATTTTTCTCTGAGACTGAACCGAATCAACTAGCACTATATACTAAATTGAAGTGGAAGCCGAATCAAAAGTTTATTGTTGAGCCAGGAGTGAGAATTAGCACTTTTTCTAGTCATAGCAGTGGACTTTATCCTGATTTTAGGCTAAGTGCAAAAATTATTATTGATGAAGATAGATTTATAAATTTTGCTGTAGGGAATTACCATCAATTTATTTCAACATTCCAAGATGATTTTAATGCGCCGATATTAGATAATTGGTTTGCAGTAGATGAAAACGGTGAACCTTCAAGAGCAACACAATTTGTTTTAGGTTATGAACAATTTATAGGTCGTGGATTAAAAGTTCAAATTGAAGGTTTTTACAAAAATATCACAGATATGCTAACTTACGAAGAATCAAGAAGTACTGCAGATAGTCGGGTAGAGAATGAAAGTCTAATTGATTTACTCACACCTGCAGATGGATATGCATACGGTTTAGAACTTTTCGCACAACAATCAGTGGGGAAACTAAGTGGATGGATAGGGTATTCTTGGTCTGTTAGTCGTAAAAAAATGAATGGAATAGAATACTTTACAAATTGGGACCGTTCTCATGTCTTTAATATTTTAACTAATTATCAAATGAGTGCAGCGTGGGAATTTAATTTAAAATTCACTTTACAGTCCGGCCAGGCTTTTACTCCGATCAATGGTTATTTTTTAGAAAATTTACCAGGGAGCTCTCAGCAAAGTTACCGTACTATTCCAAGTGTTAGAAATGGTGGAAGATATCCTTCATATCACCGTTTAGATGTTGGTGCTGTATGGCATCGAAAAAAATATGATGTATTTTTCCAAGTAATTAATCTTTACAATCGCGAGAATGTATTTAGATATACCTATCCTTTAGGTAATACATATAATGGAATTGATGATGATGGTGATTGGGATGTAAAAAAGCATGATAGTAATGGTAATTTAAAACCTGATAGAGGTGAACCAAATATAGATGAAGGTGATGAAGCTCGAATACAAAGAAAAGCATTAAGCCTTTTTCCATTAATACCTACAATTGGAATAACTTGGAACTTTTAATGAATAAAATAAATCTATTAATACTTACTTTACTAGTTTTTGCTTGCGAAGGATTCAATGATCCTGATTCCCCGTATATAGAACAATATGTTATTTTTTCTAATATTTCTGCTAATAAACCCATGATTGATGATACAGTTTTTGTTTCTAGAACAGCCTCATTAGATGAATCTATTGATGCTGAGGAATTATGGGTAAGTGATGCAAAAATAACAATAGCTGATGGAGAAAAAGATTTATTTGCAACGGCATATCCAGTAAAAGGCAGACCAGGAAGATACCAAACAGATAGTACATTCATTTATTATCCAGGAATAACGTATTTTTTGACTGTTGAAGTAGGTGGTCAGATATTAACCGCCAAAACAAGTGTTCCGAAATCATTAGATATTGCATCAAGTAATGAATCTAAAACTTATACATGTCGAGATGGTCTTTCCTTACCAATTTCTCAGATAAATACAGATAATATATATGAAAATGGTGATCCAATAGTTGAAAAAGTAGATACTGTTTTTTATAATTATGGTCAATGTTTCACCGGAAGTTTTGCTTCATATCCAATGTTTATGATTGATTTTAAATCAGACGATGATTCTAAATTAGTTAGAACATTAACTTATGCCCTAGATAGCGAAGAAATTGGGCTTGAACCAGGTACACCTGACGACTTTTTTGATTATAATAGAAATAATAAGCAAGATAGTACATTTATAAATGTAATCTATGATACCACATTTGCTAGTGGTATTTGGAAAGGTGCATATCAAAGAGATATTAATAATAATCCATTTAGAGAAAACCCATATGTTTGGTCATCAGAACAAAGCCCTATTAACATGAGTTGGCTCTTTTTTAACTATTATGGCCTTCAGAAGATTACTGTTCAGGCAACAGATAATAATTTTGATAAATATTTTGAAGGTGATCCTTTCTCCCAGAATATATTCACTTTACCTGGATCAAATATTGAAGGTGGGTATGGAATGTTTTCTTCTGATATCTCTAAATCTTTCTATGTTTATTTAAAAAGAGGTAAAGATTACTCAATAGACTAATATCTTTTATTATATATTGCTTATATAATAATGCTATCTTCCTAATATTATATATATGATAAATCAAACAGGAAGATTAATGAAAAAAATCACTTTATTTCTCTTATTCCTTATAGGATGTGATAATAACCCCACTTTAAATAAGAATGGTTTAAAAACACAAAATGTGATCCTTATTACCCTTGATGGTGTTCGATGGCAAGAAGTTTTCCAAGGAGCAGATAAAAGAATTATTAATAATATTAAAGATGATATCAAAAAAGAGTCGACATTAAAATCTTTTTGGGTTGAGAATGAAATACAAAGAAGAAATCTTCTTATGCCTTTTATTTGGAATACAATTGCATCAAAAGGGCAACTTTATGGAAATAAAACTAAGGGGAGTGTGATGAGGGTGACTAACCCATATTTCTTTTCTTATCCTGGGTACAATGAGTTACTTGTAGGTTTTAATGATGATAGCGTAAAGAGTAATTCTAAAATTTATAACCCTAATCTAAATATCTTAGAATTTATGAATTCTAAAGAAGGTTTCAAAGGTCGGGTAGCTGCATTTGCCTCTTGGGATGTGTTTGATTGGATAATAAATAAAGAAAGAAATGACTTTACGATAAATTCTGGTGCTTTTCCACTAACTGATAGTCTTTTGACAAAAAAACAAAGATGGATGAATAATTTTATATCAGATTTACCTTATGAAGGTTATGGGACTGGAGTTAGATGGGATGCCTTAACTCATGAGTATGCTTTTGAATATTTAAAATTAAATAAGCCAAGATTACTTTATATCGCTTACGATGAATCAGATGAATATGCTCATCAAAAAAAGTATGGGGAATACCTTTCAATTATTAATCGTTTAGATAAATATATTTCTTCAATATGGGCATGGACTCAATCACAAGATATATATAGGAATAATACAACTTTAATTATTACAACTGATCATGGAAGAGGTGGCTATCTTAATGATAGATGGGGTGATCATGGGCAAGAGGTTAAAGGTGCTGAATTTGTATGGTCAGCTATAATTGGTCCTGATACACCATCAATTGGAGAATTAAGTAATGTAGATACTATTAGTACCAATCAACTAAGTTCAACGATAAGTCATTTACTAGGTTATAAATTTAAAAGTAATCGTAGTGTGGGTTCTGTTATAAAAAAGATGATAAAATAAATTATCTAAGGTGTACCTACACCATAAACCCAGACAAGTTGTCCTCCAAGATAAGCAGTGAAAAATACACAGCATGTAAGCATAAATAAAAAAGCGAATGCTAATATATCTATACGTTTATCTTCCATATTTTTTAAAAAAAGATTTACCCAAACTAAAAAAACTAATGTTGAACCCCATGTTACAATATTCCCCATAGTTTCATGTAAACTAATAATTTCTAGAATTTTCATATCATAACCTATTTCTCCAGCTTTTGTTAATTCCCATTGCCCAGTTATTGCGGCAAATATAGAAAAAAAAGCAGCAAGGCCTAAAAGCCACATTCCTACAACTCTGCAAATCCAATTAGGCTTAAAAAGGTGTACTCCTTGTAAAAAGAAAGCACCTAACAAAAAAGCAATTGGGAAATGGACTAAAATGGGATGATATGGAAAGTTCATAATATAAAATTAAAACATAAAACCCTGCTTTTTAGCAGGGTTTTATAAGTAGCCCGTAGGAGAATCGAACTCCTGTTGCATGGATGAAAACCATGAGTCCTAACCACTAGACGAACGGGCCAAAAATTATTTTATTTATTAAATAATCAATGGAAAAGTTATGTTTCTATATGAAAATCACCAAATCAAATCTAATTATTTTAAGATATATCTAAAATATCTAAGAGTTCACCTTTTTGATGTAATTCCATGACTATATCAGCACCACCAATTAATTTCCCTTTAACAAAAAGTTGAGGAATTGTTGGCCAACCTGACTCTTCTGATAATTTTATTCGAATTTCAGGATCTTCTAAAATATTAATATCTTTAAACTCAACACCATAATGGGATAATGTTTGAACCACTTGATTTGAAAATCCACACATAGGTATTTCTTTAGTCCCTTTCATGTATAGAATAATAGAGTTTTGAGAAATGTCGGCTTTAATTTGTTCAGATAATTCCATAATATTTTCCTATGAATTTTGTTCTGCCCACTTATTAGGCGAGTATGTTTTTAATTGTAGTGCATGAACTTCTTTTGTCATAAATGCTCCTACTGCTTTATAAACAGATTGATGTTGTTCTACTAGAGATAATTTTTCAAATGATTCACTAATTACAACTGCACTAAAATGATCTTTTGTTCCTGTAGTATCAACTACTTCAACTTTAGCATCCGGAATGCCTTTTTCTATTAGTGCTTTTAGTTCGTTAGGTTCCATAATAATCACTTTAATTTGTGATCTAAAATTACAACTTGTTTATTTTAAAAATATTAAAAAAACTATTATAAATTATCAAAAAAGCACTCTTTCTTATCTCATGATTATTTCTCAATTTTCTAACTTATAATTAGAGGAAAATATGAAATTATATTCTTGGAATGTTAATGGAATTAGGGCCGTTGAAAAAAAAGGTTTTTTGGATTGGTTAGATCAAGAACAGCCAGATTTAGTATGTATTCAGGAGACTAAAGCTCAAATTGAGCAATTAAGTTCTTCTTTAATTGAAGACCATGGGTATTATACTTATTGGCATTCTGCAGAAAAAAAAGGCTATAGTAGTGTTGCTACTTTTTGTAAAAAAGAACCTCATAATATTCAGAAGGGACTTGGCATTGATCGTTTTGATGCTGAAGGTAGAGTCTTAATAACTGAACATGATAATTTTTTCCTTTATAATATTTACTTCCCAAACGGTCAAAAAGACGAAATTCGTCTAAAATACAAACTTGATTTTTATGATCAATTACTACCTATTATTAATGAACAAGTCGATAATGGTGCTAATGTTATTGTTGCAGGAGATTGGAACACGGCACATCATGCTATTGATTTAGCCAGACCAAAAGAAAATGAAAGAACTTCAGGCTTTATGCCTATTGAAAGAGAAAAATTAGATATATATGAGTCACATGGGTGGATTGATACATTTCGCCATTTTAATTCGGACTCAGATCGTTATTCCTGGTGGTCCTATCGAACTGGTGCAAGGCCTAGAAATGTAGGATGGCGCATTGATTATTTTTTTGTTAATGAAGGTTTTATTAATGAATTAGAATATGCTGATATCCATGATGATATTATGGGTTCAGACCATTGTCCGGTATCTATCACTTTAAAAGAGTCAGGTCTTTAAAAAAAAATTATAATAAAAAATCAACAGCAACGGCATCAGCAAAAGCATAACCTTCATTAGTTAATCTTAAGTGATTATCTTCTTTAATCAAAAATCTACCCCATTTATCTTTATTATTTTTTAATATATTTTCAAAATTAGGCCTTAATTCATCTGAAATTTTATTAAGATTAATTCCATTTTTTATCCTTAATCCAAATCCAATTAATTCATTAGAGTAATTTTTATTAGATAACTCCTGAATTTGCACCTGAGGACTTTTATCTAGCTTTATTTTATTAATATACATATCTAAGTTGCTAATATTTGAAAAGCGTGATTTACCATCAAAGCCATGCGCTGAAGGTCCAAATGCTAAACAAGGTTCAATCTCCCAATAATGAAGATTATGTCGACATTCAAGTTTAGGTTTTGACCAATTAGAGATTTCATATTGTTCATAACCATAATCATTCATTAATGATTGAGTGTAGCCATAAAGTTCACTACTATTATCATTGCTTGGCATTTTAATTTCGCCTCTTTTAACATGCTTATAAAGCTCAGTTCCTTTTTCAACAGTTAGAGAGTAACAAGAGAGATGTTCAGGGCCTAGTTGGAGAACTTCCTCTAAGTCATTTTTCCAAATTTTTAAAGTTTGATTTGGAATATTAAAAATTAAATCACAATTGATATTATCAAAACCTACTTTTCTTAATATTTCAAATGTTTTTAATACTTCATTTTTACCATGAATTCGTGTCAAGAATTTCAGTAAACTTTTATTTAGTGATTGTACGCCCATTGAAACACGATTTACGCCGAGGCTTTTAAATGATTTAAGTCGTTCTTCAGGAGCTTCACCCGGATTAGCTTCAATTGTAAATTCTTTTACATTTTTAAGATCAAATTTAGTATCTAATTCTTTAATTAAACTTTCTAATTGGTTAGAACTCATTAAGCTTGGTGTGCCACCACCAATAAAAATGGAATCAATAGTCCAGCTTTTAGTGTCTATTTGACACATTTTAATCTCTTTAATAAGAGAATCAAAAAACGTTGGCATAGCCTCATCTCTATCAGTCACTGAATAAAAATCACAGTACATACATTTTACTCTACAAAAAGGCATATGTATATAAATACCAGCTTTATTCATTATATTATTTAAGGTTAATCTGTAAGACTATCAAGGTCGTCTCTAATTAAGATTAAGATAGCAGACTGAGGCATTATTAAATAGTCTTCATTTTCTATTTTTACTTCAATAGATGCTTTATTTACAAAAAGAGCTATATCTCCAACTTCAGCTTGTGAGGGAATATATTTAACTGAACTTCCATCGTTCATAGACCATGGTTCATCCATATTATCTTCAGGGTTTCCTAACGGAATTCCTGGGCCAACTTCAACTACAATACCACTTAAAACCTCCTGTTTTTCTATTACACTCGGAGGTAAGTAAAGCCCTGCTTTTGATTTTTTCTCTCCCTTATCAAGTCTAATTAAAACTCGGTCACCAACAACAAGTATTTGTTTATTTTTACTTTTCATATAAGAAATTAGGTGATTTTTACTAGTTCAAACAAGTATGATGAAATCATTGGAATTAGAAAAAAAACGAACGAAATTTGTTAAATGGATTTTAATGTAAAGATAGTGAAAAGTGACTCAGAAAAGGAATTAGTACTAAATATTAGAAAAGATGTATTTATTAGAGGATTAAACATTCCAGAACATTTAGAAATTGATGAGACTGAAAATACGGCTACCTATGTTTTGGCTTATACAAAAAATAAACCCGTTGGTACAGCTCGTTGGCGCAAAACTAAAAAAGGTATAAAATTAGAAAGGTTTGCAGTCTTAGATAAATATAGATCAAATGGAATTGGATCAAAAATGACTAAATTTATTTTGAATAATTTGAAAGAGACTCAACCAATTTATTTATATGCTCAAGTATCTGCCATTAAGTTTTATAAAAGATTAGGCTTTAAATCTATCGGGAATATTTTTGAACAAGTTGGAATAAAACACCAAAAAATGATTTATGATTTAGATGGTAAGAAAGCAAACGTATTTCCTTCTTAAATTCTACATTAAATATATTGTGATTTTAATTATCAAACAGATAAATAAGTAAGACTATGTCAGGTTCACTATATAAACGTATGGCTCAATTGTTATTTCATTTTTGGCCATACATTATCATTTCATCTATATCCGCAATTATTTTTGTTTTACTTAATAGTACCTCAATGTGGCTTGTAGCTTCCTTAATTAATAATGTTTTAACAGATTTTGATAAAATAGTAGAATCTCAAATGGAATGGTCTTCTAAGTCAACATTAACAATGAATGAAAAATTAAAATATTGGACTAATGTTTTAATTTTACGTGACACACCTGCTAATTCTTTGAAAGTACTATGTATCACATTATTAAGTGTTTTCTTTACAAAAAATATATTTCTTTATATTAAAAATATTCTTTTAAGAATTGTAGAGTTAAAACTTGTTAAAGATATTCGAGATCGCCTTTATAAGCATATTCAAACTCTTTCATTAGGATACTTTCATAAAAAACAAACAGGATCAATTACTTCAATTGTAATGAATGATGTAGAGCAACTTCAAGTTGCTCTTGCTGTAGTTTTTCAACGCCTATTTGTTGAGCCTATAAATATCCTAATATTTGTAACTCTTCTTTTTATTATTAGTTGGGAATTAGCATTGATTGCAATTGTAATTATTCCTTTAGCTGGAATTGCTATAATAGGTATTGGAATAAGTATTAGGCGTAAATCAAGACGTACTCAATCAAAAATTGCAGAGATTATGCAGATATTAACAGAAACATTAGCATCTATTCGTATTGTTAAAGCTTTTGTTAATGAAAAAGAAGAAGTCAAAAAGTTTACCGGTGAAAGTCAAAACTATTTTAAGCTACTATTAAAAAGA
>CAJJBS010000114.1 GCA_905182385.1 Fidelibacterota bacterium TCS55 | reverse complement strand
TATATATTTCATTTTCTAATGATAGAAATATTAAATTTGGCTTCGTTTATTTACTAATTAAAAATATTTTGGAATGATATGAGTAAATTTATCTTTACATCTGAATCTGTATCAGAAGGGCATCCGGATAAAGTTTGTGATGCTATTTCTGATGCTATTTTAGATAGTTTTCTTGATCAAGATCCTGAATCGCATGTTGCCTGTGAGACACTTGTAACTACTGGAACAGTTATTGTTTCTGGAGAAATTAGATCTAATGCTACTGTAGATGTTGAAAAAGTAGTAAGGGAAACTTTAGGTGAAATTGGCTACACAGATAAAGCATATGGTATGGATAATAAGAATGTTAAGATTTTATTAATGCTTGATGAGCAAAGTCCAGAAATTGCACAGGGTGTTGATGAAGGCTCTGGTCTTCATAATGAGCAAGGTGCTGGAGATCAAGGTCTAATGTTTGGTTTTGCATGTAACGAGACTAAAGAGTTAATGCCAATTCCTATTCATTTAGCTCATAGACTTGTAGAGAGGATGACAGCCTTACGGAAAGAAGGTACTATCTCTTGGTTAAGGCCCGATAGTAAATCTCAAGTTTCTGTTGCTTATGAAAATGGAAAACCATCTTCTATTACTAAAGTTGTAATTGCAACTCAGCATGATGATATGTTAAATAAATTTGAATCTGAAAAAGCTGAACACGATTTCGTTGAATCTGAAATAATTGAAAAAGTAATAATTCCCATCTTGAATGAGTCTGGTCTTCCTTACGAAACTGACTTTATTGTTAATGGCACTGGACGTTTTGTTTTTGGAGGTCCTGAAGCTGATACCGGACTTACAGGTCGTAAAATTATAGTTGATACTTATGGTGGCTATGCCCCACATGGTGGTGGTGCTTTTTCTGGGAAAGATCCTAGTAAGGTAGATAGGTCTGCTGCTTACATGGCACGTTATATAGCAAAAAACATTGTTGCAGCAAATATTGCTGATAAATGCGAAGTTCAATTATCTTATAGTATTGGTGTCGCTGAACCAACATCCTTTTATGTAAAATCATTTAATACTAGCGATTTATCCGACGAAGAACTAACAGAAGTCGCTAAAAAAGTCTTTCCAGTACGTCCAGGAGGTATTATTAATCATTTGAAGTTAAAGTTTCCGCGTTATAAGAAGACTGCTGCAAATGGACATTTTGGACGAGAAGATGAACTGTTTACTTGGGAAAAAACTGACATGGTTGAAAAATTAAAATCAATGACAATTAAGGGGGCTTAAATATGTCACTAGCAAAAATGACTGAAACAGAAAAATTACCATATAAAGTTAAAGATATTTCTTTAGCAGAGTGGGGTCGTAAGGAAATAAAATTAGCTGAAGCTGAAATGCCTGGCTTAATGTCTCTTCGTGAAGAATACGGTGAATCAAAGCCCCTTAGTGGTGCACGAATTGCTGGATGTCTTCATATGACTATTCAAACGGCTGTTTTAATTGAGACACTAGTTGATCTAGGAGCAGAAGTATCATGGTCTTCTTGCAATATTTTTTCAACTCAAGATCATGCGGCTGCTGCTATTGCTGCAACTGATATTCCAGTATATGCCTGGAAAGGTATGAATGAAGAAGAATTTGATTGGTGCATTAAACAGACTCTATTTGCATTTAAAAGTGGTGAATCATTGAATATGATTCTTGATGATGGTGGCGATCTAACCAATATGGTACTAGATAACTTTCCTGAGTTAGTATCAGGTATTAAAGGTTTGTCAGAAGAGACAACCACGGGCGTTCTTCGTCTTTATGAAAGAGTAAAGAATGGTACGCTTACTATGCCAGCTATTAACGTAAATGATTCTGTTACTAAATCTAAATTTGATAATAAATATGGTTGCCAAGAATCATTAGTTGATGCGATTAGAAGATCAACGGATATAATGATGGCTGGTAAAGTAGCTGTTGTTGCTGGATATGGAGATGTAGGTAAAGGTTCTGCTGCATCTTTAAGAGGTGCTGGAGCAAGAGTTATTATCACTGAGATTGATCCAATATGTGCTCTTCAAGCTTCGATGGATGGTTTTGCAGTTAAAACAATGGAAACTGCTATTCCTCAAGCAGATATTATAGTAACTGCTACAGGAAATAAAGATATTGTTCAAAGTCGTCATTTTGAAGCAATGAGGGATAAAGCTATTCTTTGCAACATTGGACATTTTGATAATGAAATTGATATGGCTTGGTTAAATGATAATCATGGTAATTCAAAAGATGAAATTAAACCTCAAGTAGATAAATATACGATTAAAGGTAAAGATATTATCGTTTTAGCTGAAGGTCGTTTAGTTAACCTTGGTTGTGCAACTGGTCATCCCTCTTTTGTAATGAGTAATTCTTTTACTAATCAAACTTTAGCCCAAATTGAATTATGGAAAAATAATGATAACTATAAGAATGAAGTTTATGTTTTACCGAAGCACCTTGATGAAAAAGTAGCAATGCTTCATTTAAGCAAACTAGATGTAGAGCTTACTGAATTAAGAGAAGATCAAGCAGATTATATTGGTGTAACAACTAAAGGTCCTTTCAAAGGGGAAAATTATCGTTATTAATCAATAATTAATAATCGGATATTAAAAAGAGCATCAATAATTGAGGCTCTTTTTTTTTGTAGTAAAGTGCATATATTTTAAGTCAATTTCAACGATGTTTGCATGTGTTGTAGCATCCATTTAATATGGAAAAAACTATTAATAAATTTAAAATAAAATTTTCAAAAAAAATTAGTAAGCTCCTAATAAGTCTTCTTTCTTTCTTGACGCTAAGTTGTGATTTCCAAAATCCAGCAGCTTTTGAACTACCTACCTGGTTTTTTGATTTATCATTTCCATTGGTCCAACAGAAGTATTCTCTTGAAGGAATGGTTGATAATAAACAGATTTTTTCTACGCCAGATTCTCTAGGTATGCAATTAGTGTTTGAAGGTTTACTACCTGATACATCAATTGGATCTGATATTCTAGAAGTTGAAATTGATCAGAGTATTAAATATTCTCAACCAGCCTCTAATGCTCCAAGTTTTTCTTATAGTTTGAATTTGCCAATTAATATTCCAATATCATTAGGTTTACCAGTCCCTTCTGTTGATAGTACTATATCGAAAGCTCAATGGAATTTTCTAGCCTCAACTATTAAAGTTGATACAACAATAACTATAAAATTAGATGCAGGTTTAGATGTTAGTCAATTTCCTACTTTTGTTCGATCTTTAGATGGGTTTGTTATTAGAGCTGATGAAGGCAGTAGTATAAGTGATTTTGAAACGATTATTAAAAATAATGGCATGCCAACAAATGTTACTGAACCTACATTCTTATTGATTTCACTTGTCTCTCCAAATTTAGATACACTAGCAGCGCATACTCAAACAAATATTCCTAAAGATGCTACTTTTAATAAGATAACATCTTTAAGTCAGAAAAATCTAGGGAAATCAATTGGGCTTAAAATTAAGTTTGGTCTTGCAAGTACTGATGAAGATAATATTACTCTTAAAGCAGGTGATAGTTTAAAAATAAATACTTTAATTAATCTTAGAATTGCAGGTGTAGATTCTGCAAATGTCACAATTAATGAATCTGAATTACCAATTACTTTACCTGAAATTAAATTTCCATCTGACATTGAGATTTATGGTGGAAAACTTATAAATCCAAGCGCCGTGTTAACTAATGAAATCAACATAAAAAGTCTATCAAGTACTTATCCTTTTGATATTGATTTTTTAATGAATTTTCAAAATTTTAGTCCTCCTTCAGCTTTTTATGATTCAATAAAAATAGATAGAGTCCTTAAAAAAGGAGAGACTTTTACTAAAGTATATAATTTAGATGGTTACTCATTTTATAATCCATCTGGTAGTGATAATGCTCTTACCAAGTTATCGATTAATCTTTCAGCAAAATTACCAGCTCAAAAAGCAAGATTTCCTTTAGATGGTTCAAATATTGGTGGCATTGATCTTGATTTAGAATTAAAAAAACTTCATTTTGAAACTCTTGAAGCGAATATTATTCAAGAATTTCCTCCAACATCATTCAGTGTTGCTGGTATGCCAGTTGGTTTTATTGGAATGGAGTTTGTCGATACAAAATTAGAGATTGAAATGTTAAATGGAATTAGACTTCCTGTTGTTTTGGATTTTGATATGGTATCAGTAAATCAATTGGGTGATACAATGAAAGTAAATGCTCTTTCAACTTTAGCGATACCCACTGGATCTCGTGATACTACTAAGACCATAACTCGTTTATCAAGAGATGGAACTACTACCCTAAAATATAAATCTCCATCATCTCTTAGCTATAATGATAGTTCTAATGTTTCACCAAAAGCAGGTGAATCAACTATAAATAATCTAATGTCATCAAACCCAGCTACTTTTGCAGTTAATTCTAGAGTTCGAATTGATGGACGTGGAACTTTAGAAGCTGGTATGCATATTGGTGGAAAGTATAGGCTGCTGGCTCCTTTTGAAGTTATAATGGCACCAATGACATTCATTTCAGTCACAAATACACCGATGCAAGAAATGGATCATTCAAATAGGAATAAAATTCGTTCGACAATGCAATCAGCCAGTATGGATGTAACTGTGGAAAATAAAATTCCTTCTGGCGGAGAATTATCAATGTTAATGTCAAATATTGGTTTTTTCCCACTTGATACAACAGTTTCTGCTCTATCATCTTTTAAAGATTCAATGGTGATTAAATTAAATTGGGCAAACTCAGATAGTCTTTATATTATATCAAAATGTGAAAGCTTAAATCCAGAAAAAGGTAATTTATTTATTTTTGATGTAATGGATGACTTTACTGATTGTGTTGATGGAATGGCTTATATAGTTAAAACCACTGGTCTAGGAATTGATACAGTAGTTTCATATGTAGATACACTACTTAAGATACCATTACCTAGCCCAACAAGCTTTTATACAACTACTAGTTCTAGCGGTCATTTAGGCCAAGTAAAAGAAGCTGGTTTTGTGGCTTATTCTAGTCCTATAAGTACATCTCGAATACGATTAATGACAAACCCAGGTCAGCCATTCATGGCTCCTAGATTCTCATTATTTGGCTCTGATTCTAAGAAAGTATACTTAACAACATCTGATTATATTGATATTAATTCAAGTCTAACCTTAAAATTAAGCAGTAGTGGTATGACTTCAGCAGCACCAAATGAGATTACTATAAAGTATCCTAATGGTGGAGAAAATTTAAATAAAAATACTCCTTTTACAATTAAATGGAAAACTTTTGGTACTGTCTCTAATGTTAATATTTCATATTATGCAGGATCTAATCCAAATATGGAGTCAGATGACGGCTGGATTAATATTGCCGAAGAAATAAATAACATTGATTCTTTTGCTTGGACTCCAAGTGCTACAGATAGTATTAATACTATGAAAGTATCATTAAGAGATAGTATTCGTCTTCGTGTTAAATCACCAGATGGAAAGACAGTTGATATGTCAGGTTGGTATTTTACTATAAACCATAGTGCTGGAAAAACTTCTTCAAATTATAATAAAATAAATTTAATTGATTGGTCATTAAAACCATGAAAAGAATAATTTATATATACATTATTCTTATAATTGGGCTTTTTGCGCAAAAGAGAGATGCGCGTTCAGTTGCAATGGCAGGTGCAACATCAACAAATGCCGATGGTTTATTTGCCGTTGGTTTTAACCCCAGTCTTATAGCATTTCAAAAAGATAAACCATTCATGCTCCAATTAGGTGGTCTTGACTTAGGATTTGGGAATAATTATTTATCCATTGCTGCTATGAATACATTAAGTGGTGATACGTTAGATAGTGATGAAAAAACAACTATAATAAACCGATTTCGAAGCCGAGGAGGTTTTACATTTAATCTCAATGGTCAACTGGCAACACCAGGTCTTAACTATGCTTCTGGTAATATGGCTTTAACATCTAATATTTTATATATGAGCTCATATGCATTACCAGCTGGTATGGTTACACTAATGTTAGAAGGTAATGCTAATAACCCTGATATCGATATGACCTTGGGTTTAGAAATTATGAGTGTACATGAATTAGGTTTCTCTTTTGCTGTTCCATTTGAATCATATGCGGTTGGCTTTACATTAAAGTATCTTCAAGGATTATTCTATATGGGTATTGACCCTGATTCAAGTAGTGCTAATTTTATAACAACTCCACAAGCTGTTTATGGTTCTGGAACTTATTATCTTAGACAAGGGTTTGGTGGAGCAGGGTATGGTTTAGATATTGGAATTGCAACTAAAGAATTTAATGGTTTTAGATTTGGTGCGTCATTAATTAATGCTGTTGGATCAATCGGATGGAATAAACCTTCCTTTATTAAAGATATAATCGATTATCCATTAAAATGGGATGGTGAACAATTATCAGATAGTGTAGCCGTATTATATACTTATAAAATAGATTCACTTAGAGCTGATAACTTATCATCTGGGAAAATTTTTACTAGTAGTTCCAAAGTTGTTAAAAATTTAGATGAAGATGGGAAAGTAAAACAATTTAATATTCGATATCCTGCAATACTTCGATTTGGATTTTCTTATAATAAAGATGATGTATTAGTTAGTTCTGAATTAATAACTGGATTCGAAAATCGACTTTATGCTAATTCAAGGTGGCGATGGGCCATAGGTACAGAATTATATAGATTCCCTACAATGCCCTTAAGGATGGGCTTTGCTTGGGAAGGTATGGATAGAACTGAATTAGGTCTGGGAGTTGGATTTCATGGAGGACCAGTTATGATTGACTTCGGATTTTCTTTTCGAAATGGAATGTGGATACATTCAATGAAAGGTTTAAATCTATCGTTAGGATTTACAATGACTAGTTTTAAAGGAAGAAAAGATAAGAAAGAAGATTTAAAAAGTGGTCCATCACCTTTGCCAGAAAAATCACTTTCTAGCAAAGATAAGAAGTGAAATTCCTCCAATTGAGAATATTACATTCCCCATCCAAGCTGCAGTCGTTGGTGACATGATTCCATTATATCCCATAGACATTCCAAGTTTTATAAAAGCATAATATACAAAAATCACAAAAATTCCCATTCCTGCACCAAATGAAAGTCCACCTTTTGATTTCATAACTACGAGAGGGAGACCAAATAGCACTACTATTAGATTTGTAAATGCAAAAGATATTTTAAATAAACGATCGACCTCCCATTTTGTAGTATCTACACCATTCTCTTTTAATTCTTTAATCCGAATTGTAAGATCTGTAAAACTCATTTCATTTGGTGTCTTAGATTGTTGAGTAATATCTTCCGGCGTAAAGTTTAAATACAATAGCGTATCTCCTTTGGAAAATTTCATTTCTTCAACTTCACCATTTAGTTTGAATTTGCGTATTGAGAAATCTGATACATTCCATATACGTAATGAGTCAAGCCACTTTATACCTCTTGCGTCTAAACGTTGAGTTACAATTCCTTCTTCTAAGGAGATTGCTGTAATACTACGACCAATAGTAGTATTAACTCTGTAACTTTCTATTGAAATATGGTTTTTTTCATTTTTTTGCAAAAAAACATTTCTTAGATCTGTTTGTGCTTTTACGCGAGACCTTCTTTTCATGTATTCTCGTTCAATATTATATCGAACTTCATTTCCTTTACTAACCCATTTATTATCCAGTTCAAATGAAATGAAACTAACTATAAGTCCAATAATCGTAATTGGAAGAGCAATTCGATATAAGCTTATACCTGTTGCCTTCATTGCAGTTAGTTCATTTCGCTTAGCTAATAATCCTATACTAAAAACAGTAGAAATTAACATAGACATAGGAAGGGCAATATTTATAAACCATGGAATTGCGTAAACATAATATTTGATTGTGATATTAGCAGGTATAGAGTTGTCAATAAATCGATCTAAGTTTTCAATTAAATCAACTATTAGAATAACGCATAGAAAGCCAAATAAAGTCATTGATAATGTGACTAAAAATTGACGAATTATATATATATCAAGTTTTTTCATTAAATAGGATTAGTAATTAAGTTGTTAACTTCATTATTATCAATGACTTTTAAACATAATGAAATGAATTTAATGGAAGAAATTAATTCCGCTATTTCTATATTCGCAGGTTTTATGTGGGGACCACCTTTATTAATTATACTATTAGGTGGAGGCATATATTTCTCATTTTATAGTCGTTTTGTTCCTTTTAAATACTTTTTTCATGGAATAAATATACTATTTGGACGATATAATGATCCAAAAGATCCAGGAGAAATTACTCATTTTCAAGCATTATCCAGCGCTTTAGCGAGCACCGTTGGTTTAGGAAATATTAGTGGGGTGGCAATTGCCATTCAAATGGGTGGCCCAGGAGCTCTATTTTGGATGTGGTTAAGTGCTATTTTAGGTATGTCAACAAAGTTTTTTTCGTGTACTTTATCTGTTCTTTATAGAGGGAAAGATGACTTAGGGAACATTCAAGGTGGTCCTATGTATTATATTGAAAATGGCCTTGGTGAAAAATTCAAGCCATTATCAATCCTTTTTAGTTTAGCAGGACTTATTGGTTGCACTGTAATGTTTCAATCTAATCAATTAGCAGATATTATAAGAAATCAAATATTTGAACCAAATGGATGGTTCTCAGAAAGTGTGATGACTGGAAATTTTATTCAGGGTTTGATTATGGCTTTTTTTACTGCTTTGGTTATTTTTGGTGGTATAAAAAGAATAGGTAAAGTTTCTTCTTACTTGGTTCCAATTATGGTTGTCTTATACCTTTTTGGTGGTTTACTGGTTATATTTAATCATATTACAGAAATTCCTTCATTATTTAGTTTAATAATTCATGATGCATTTACAGGAGAAGCTGTAATGGGTGGTTCTGTGGGAGCAGTAATTATTGCTGGAGTTAGAAGAGCATTATTTTCAAATGAAGCGGGTCTCGGAACATCTGACATGGCTCATGGTGCTGCAAAAACAACTGAACCAGTAAGAGAAGGACTTGTTGCAATGATTGAACCTTTTATTGATACAATTATCGTTTGTACAATAACAGCATTGGTTATTTTATCATCTGGAGTATGGGAACAAGAAGGTTTAAATGGTGTTACTATGACAACAACAGCTTTTATTAAAGAATTAGGTGGCTTTGGAAAGTTTCTACTTTTAAGCGCTGTTCTAACATTTAGTCTATCAACAATGATGAGTTATTCGTATTATGGAAGTAAGTGTAGTGGATATCTTTTTGGGACAAAAAGTATTTTTTACTATCGTTGTTTTTATATTATCACAATTGTGATTGGTGCAATGATTTCTATTGATATGGTTATTAATCTTGTTGATGGTATGTATGCTATAATGGCTATTCCAACTATACTTGGTTCAATTATGCTTTCACCAAAAGTAATGAAAGAGGCTAAAATTTATTTTAAAAAATTATCTAAAGAATCGAATAAATAACTCTATTTATATCCTGATATAAGTCCCCAGTCTTCTTCATTTCTATAATTAACAAAATTGAAGTATTTATTATAATGTATTTTTAAATTTTTAATTTGAGACTTTAATATTCCAGATATTACAAGATAACCTTCTGGCTTTAAGAGTAATTGAAATTTTGGTAATAATTCAATCAGTGGTTTTTCTAGAATATTAGAAATAATAATATCAAATTTTTTATTTGGCAAATTACCAGGTAAATATGTTTCAATAGATAAATTATTTATTAAAGAATTTTGTTTAGTTACCTTTAAGGCTTCTGGGTCAATATCTACTGCAGTTGATGTTAAGCAACCTAGTTTAATTGCAGCAATTGATAATATTCCAGAGCCGCAGCCAAAATCTAAAACTGAGTCACTTTCTTTAATATTATCTGATAGCCATTTTAAGCAGAGTTTTGTAGTTGGATGTGTACCCGTTCCAAAAGCTGATCCTGGATCTAAAAATATATTGGCTGCGCTATCATCAATTTTTTTAGATCCAATAGGTAAGACCCAAAGTTTGTTAGAAATTTTATTTGGAATATTAATTCTTTGAGTTTTTGTAACCCAATCAACTTCTTTTATAATTTTTTCATAATATTTAGGTAATGAAGATAAATTAAAATATTGCATGAGCTTATTAGCAAAAAAAACACCACTACTTTTAAGATCTACTAGTATAGTTATCGTTGGTTTTTCCCAAGCTTCCCACCTTTTTTCACCTGGTTCATCTATCCACATACTGTCAAATGATATTTCTTTATCTAAATTCTCAATTGTAGTTGAATGTACTTCAAATGATAATAGTAAATCACAGGCTAATTCTAAATTTATCTTAGGCATTAAAAATGTAATATTTTTCATATCTAAAACTTAAAGGGAAGTAATGTAATTTTTACTATGGATTCAATTAAACGAAAAAACCTTAGTACTGAAAAACAAAATATTAATTCTCAAGCAATAGATTCTAAATCTATTGCCGAAATTCTCCATATTATAAACTCAGAAGATCAGAGATTGTCAGATGAAGTTAAAAAAGCGATTCCTGAAATAGAACAAACAATCTTGCTTACAAGAGATGCAATAAAAAATGGACATCGAATATATTATATTGGTGCTGGCACTTCAGGTAGACTAGGAGTCCTAGATGCTTCAGAGATTCCGCCCACTTTTTCTGCTCCAAATCATTTTTTTAATGGAATCATTGCAGGAGGAGATAAAGCGCTTCGTAACTCGATTGAAGGAGTAGAAGATGAGTCTGAAACAGCAATAAACGATCTACAGTTAGTAAATTTAAAAGCAAATGATGTTATTATTGGAATTAGTGCTAGTGGAGCTGCTAAATATGTTAAATCAGCACTTGATTATGGTATATCTATTGGTGCTAAAACAGTTTATTTAATATGTAATAGTGAACCTTTTCTCCCTGTCAATTCAGATATTATTATAAAAATTAATACTGGCCCTGAAGTTATAACTGGCTCTACTAGAATGAAGGCTGGGACAGCAACAAAAATGGTATTAAATATGATTTCAACAACTACAATGATTCAATTAGGTAAAGTATATGATAACTTAATGATTGATCTTATGGCCGTAAATGAGAAGTTAATTGATCGAGGTACAAGAATTATTGTTCAATTAACAGGCGTAGATTATCAATTAGCTAATTCTAAACTATTAGTTGCAGATAAATCTGTAAAAACTGCGATAGTAATGATTAAATATAATTGTTCAAAAGAGGATGCACTTATGAAGTTAAATAAGTGTGATGGGTTTTTAAGAAAGTTATTATGACTATTGTTCCTTCAATTGATAAGCTATTAAAAGAATGTCGGATTGATACTTTTAGAGCTTCGGGTAAAGGGGGTCAACATGTAAATAAAGTAGAAAGTGCAATTCGTTTAACTCATTATCCAACCGGAATTATTATAACTTGTCAAGATGAAAGGAGTCAATATCGGAACAAAGAAATTGCTCTTAAAAGATTATATAAAAAACTTATTGAATTGAATAAAAAGCCTAAAAAAAGAATTCCAACAAAAGCGACTAGAGCCTCTAAATTTAAAAGAATTCAATCAAAAAAAAATCAATCAATCAAAAAATCTCTACGTCAAAAACCAAAAAATGATGAATAATTTAATTCAATAGTTTAAGACCTCCTTTTTTATTCTTAATTTTCACCTTTATAAAACAAAATAAACTTTAAAAATGACATTAAACAAATATATTTTTCGAGAATATGATATTCGAGGAAAAGTTTCTGATGATTTTCCTAAAGATGTAGTTGAAAATTTAGGTAAAGCTTTTGGTACTTTTATTAAGAGAGGTGGAGGTAAAGAAATATCACTAAGTGGTGATGTTCGATTATCTACACCCATGCTAATTGACCAATTTAAAACTGGTGTATTAAGTACAGGTATAGATGTTATAAATATAGGTACCTTACCAACTCCCGTAAATTATTATTCTATGTATAAAATGGATGTTGCTGGAGCAGTTCAAATTACTGGAAGTCATAATCCTCCAGAGTTTAATGGTTTTAAAATGTCTCGTAATAGAAAAGCTGTATTTGGTGAGTCAATTCAAGAGTTAAGAACAATTATTGAGGGAAAAGACTTTGAAGAAGGCGAAGGGGTTGAAGCATCCTACGATATTTTAAGTAGCTACAAGAAGATGCTATTATCAAAAATTAATATTAATAAAACTATTAAAGTTGTTATGGATTGTGGAAATGCAGCTGGAGCTATTTGTGCTCCAGATATTTTTAAAAACTTCAATATTGAGTTAACTGAACTCTTCTGTGACATTGATGGTACTTTTCCAAACCATCACCCTGATCCAACCGTGGAAGAAAATCTTGAAGATTTAATAAATAAAATGAAAACAGGTAATTATGATATTGGCATTGCTTTTGATGGAGATGCAGATAGAGTAGGCGTAGTGGATGAGACTGGAGAAATTATTTGGGCAGATCAACTAATGGCTCTTTTTTTACCAGAAGTAATAAAAAATGGTGATGAAATTCTTTACGATGTAAAGTGTTCTCAAGCTTTAGAAGATATGATAGTTAAATATGGTGGTATACCTGTGATGTGGAAAACAGGACACTCACTTATAAAACAACGTATGGCAGAATTGAACTGTAAATTAGGTGGTGAAATGAGTGGTCATATATTTTTCGCAGATGATTATTATGGCTTTGATGATGCTTTATATGTATCAGCTAGAATAATTCAAACACTTTCAAGAACTAATAAAACTTTATCGCAACTTAAAAGTGAGTTACCCAAATATTTTGCTACACCAGAAATACGATTAGAAGCTGAATCAGATGAAGAAAAATTTAGAATTGCTAATGAAGCAGTTAATTACTTTAAAGAAAATTATGATTGTATAACTATTGATGGAGTAAGAATTAAATTTGGAGATGGCTGGGGCTTAGTTCGTCAATCGAATACTCAACCTGTGATAGTATGCCGTTTTGAGGCTAAGACAAAGGAGAGGATGTTAGAAATTCAATCTTTAGTATTAAATAAACTTCAAGATTTTGGTAAACTTAAAAATAATGCCAATCATTAGTTCATTTAATAAACATATTTCATTTTTAAAAAGTGATATTGAAAAGTCACTTAAGAAAATTCCTATTAATAATAAGCCGTCCTATCTGTACGAACCAATTCATTACATTATAAATGGAAAAGGTAAAAGATTAAGGCCGATTTTAGTGCATTTATCTGGTCATGCATATTCGGCTGATCCTGAAGATATGATGAAAGCAAGCATGGCTGTTGAATTACTTCATAATTTCACTCTAGTACATGACGATATAATGGATAATGATAATTTTCGTCATGGTCAACTAACAGTTCATAAAAAATGGGATGAACCAACAGCTATATTATCTGGAGATGGGGTTTTTATTTTATCTCAACTTTTACTAAATGGTTTTCCAGAAATAATCCATCGAAGGTTTAATGAAGTTTCATTGAATATTTGTGAAGGGCAGGGTATGGATAAGGAGTTTGAAAAAGATACTTCTATTTCAATGGGAAAATATTTAATTATGATTGGTAAAAAAACAGGTGCCCTTTTGGGTTTATGTGCAGAGTTAGGTGCTTTATTAGCAGGCCTTAAAAAAGATGATGCACATATTTTATTTGAATATGGTTTAAACCTTGGACTCGCATTTCAAATTCAAGATGATTTATTAGAAATCTTTGGTGATGAATCTTCAATGGGTAAAAGTCTTGGGAGTGATATCTCTAAAAAGAAACAAACTGCTCTTACTATTTTAGCTAGAGATGATAATTCACAAAAATGGCTAAGCTTTATTGATAAATATTCAACAATTTCTGATTATCAATCTTATTTTGATAAAAATGGTATAAAGGATATGGTAGAGAAATCTATTGAACATTACATTAATAAAGCTAATTCAGCATTAAACTCTGCTCCAAAATCTGATAAAGATCATTTACGAAAATTTACGACTTTGATTTTAAAAAGAAAGTTTTAATGAAATCATATAATTCATTTGATTTAAGTAATATGTTTAAATCAATTTATGATTTTCCAGATCATTTACGTGAAGCTAAAATTATAGGTGAGTCTATACTCTTAAATAATAAATATTCTATAATTAATAATATTGTTGTTGCTGGTATGGGAGGATCTGCTATTGGTGGGGATATCACTCGATTAATATTAAAAAATGAACTAAAAATACCTATGTATATTTGTCGGAATTATAAACTTCCTAATTGGGTAGATAATACTTCTTTAGTGATTTGTTCTTCATATTCAGGAAATACAGAAGAATCTTTATCCGCTTTTGAAGATGCAAGAAAAAAGAAAGCTCAAATTATTGCTATTTCAACAGGTGGTATACTTTCACAACAAATTAACGAATTAGGGTTAGATCTAATTATTATTCCTTCAGGCTTACAACCTCGAGCTGCTTTAGCACTATCATTTGTACCTATGCTCTATTTATTGAAAAAAATGAAATTAATAGAATCACAAAGCATAAATGATTTAATTAAATCTATTGATAAGATTGAATTAAAAAGAGATATATACAATAAAGAAACAATTGAGAACCCTGCATATCGATTATCAAAAAATATATATAAAACATTACCAGTTATTTATGGCGAGAATGAATCTTTGGCAATCCTAGCTGTTAGATGGAAGGGGCAATTAAATGAAAATGC
Source organism: Fidelibacterota bacterium TCS55 (assembly GCA_905182385.1). Classification (GTDB taxonomy): domain Bacteria; phylum Fidelibacterota; class Marinisomatia; order Marinisomatales; family TCS55; genus TCS55. The sequence goes on along the minus strand of CAJJBS010000114.1, from coordinate 169 downwards.
GAAAATGCTAGCTTATTATAATGAACTTCCTGAAATGAATCATAATGAAATAGTTGGTTGGCAAAATAATTATAATTTAATGAATAAAATTTCAATTATTTGGCTTAAAGATAAAAGTGATCACCCTAGAACAACTATCAGGCAAAGTTCGACAAAAAAAATAATTAAT
>CAJJBS010000113.1 GCA_905182385.1 Fidelibacterota bacterium TCS55 | reverse complement strand
AAATTAGAGCCTTCATTGAAAGATGCAAAAGTAGGCGAAGCAATACAATTTGAAAGATTGGGGTATTTTTGTAAAGACCCTGATTCTAAGGAAAATTTAATTTTTAATCGGACAGTTCCATTGCGAGACTCTTGGGCTAAAATTGATAAACAACGGCTATCAGGTAATTAAAAAATTAGCATTGAGAATAGTAAACAAAATCCTCTAACTTGAATACTCATGCGGCCTAAAATAAAATCTATTATTTCTTATTTATCACTGATAGCAGTGCTTTTTTCAGCACCGCCCGTTTTAAATGTTTACGTTATTCCTTTTGATAATATTAAAAATGATGTTGCTATAGGTTGGCTTTCAGATGCATTTGCGGAAATGATCAACGCTGAATTAACAGAACAAGATCGTATTTATCTTAAAGGTAAAAAAGGTCTTGAAGAAATAATGACCAATCGTTCATTGCTTCTAAATCAGCGTCCCGGTACGAAAAATCTACTGATTCTTGGAAAGTTTGAAAGATCTTTAGATAAAATTTCTATTTCTATACAATTAATTGATATTTCTTCATGGGATGAATTGGGTAATCGAAAAATGCGTGGAGATTACAATGATGTTACGGGTTTAAATCGCTTGTTAACAGAGTCTGTTAATATGATGATGACACCCTATTTACCTAAAGTTGAAAAATCTAAATACCCAACCCTTACTGAGGGTAAGCGTATGAGAAACCCTCCTACTTATGCTGAAAAAGCAGTTGAGGCGAGCTCAGCTATTGGTGCAGCTATTATTGAATTAGAAAAAAAACTTGATATCACTATTGGTGCTCGTGGAGAAGAAGACCCTAAGGAAGCACGAGAGGAAGATGGAGAATGGGTCCTTGATCTATCTAAAGATAGCTATGAAGATTCAAGGCCTGAAAATGAATTCAACACATCAATCATGGTTGATGTGTTAGCTAACTTGATGTCAAATCCATATCAAGTAAAACTTGATCGTCCTCAGTTTAACTATGATCCTGAGAATCGAAAAGAATTTCAAATTTCTCTCCCTGTTAATTACAAGCTAAAAGCGAGTATTATTAAAGAGATGCTAGGTTCCTTGCCTTATTCTGGTCTAAAGCAAGACGGTAGTCTTACTGTATTTTATTTTAATCGAGATAAATATAATTTTCCCAAAGATGTTTCAGATAATATTCAACTGGGTAAATATCGATCAATTCCAGTTATTCAATTATTAGACGAAAGCGGTTCTCCCGTTGCAATTTTAGTTGATACACCTGATCATAAGATTCATGGCATGAGTAGTGATCGTGTGGTTTTTCGACCCTTTAGAAGTTTTTCGCCTTTAATTGATTTTACAGTAGGTGGTTGGTCCATGCAAGTTTCTTTAGAAACTGTTGATATTCCAGTGGAATACAAATTTAATATGAAGGTTGGCGAGGCCAACAATATATCTCGAGTAAGTTTGAAGTTTGTACCTGAAAATGAACTTCATTCTTTTTTGAGCAAACTCCTCTAGTAACTTCATTCTCTTATGAATAAACGTTTATTTTTGATCATTATGATCTTTTTTTCATTCATCTATTCTCAAACCAGCATAGCAGGATTGAAACTAACAAAAATGAACGGTAAGAAAGTAAAACTTAATTCTTATCTAAATAAGGGCCCTGTCTTAATGAATTTTTGGGCAACGTGGTGTGCTCCTTGTAAAAAAGAAATGGTTCATTTAAATATCTTGCAAAAAAAATATTCTAAAGAAGGTTTGTCGATACTTGCGGTTAGCACTGATAGTCAAAAAAGTCTATCTAAAGTTCGAAGCTATATTCGAACAAGAAAATACTCATTTGATATTATTTTAGACCCGAATGAGCAACTATTCAAAAGAATGAATGCCAGTATAATGCCGACAGATATATTAATTGGTAAAGATGGTAAAATTCTATGGCGACATTATGGGTATTTGCCTGGAGATGAAAAATATATAGAAGCTGAAATACGTAACGCTTTGCGTATAGACTAGTATATATCATTTTTATGCGTTTTCTTATTTTTAATTTTTTTCTATTATCAACTTTAATTAGTCAACTAAATATATCAGGCCAAACTCAATTAGGACTTGGAAAGAGTAAAAATAGTTTTGATTATACTGAGCATCGCTTAGGTTTAAATCTTGACTGGAATCAATGGAATGGATGGTTAGAATTTGAATATGCTAAGCCGCCGGAACTTGGTAGAAAATTTATTGGTTTACGGAAGTTTAGGCTTGAGTATTTAAACAAGAATGTAACGGTAAAGGTTGGTGATATTTATGAGTATTGGGGTAGAGGTCTAATCCTTAATATGATTGATGATCAATCTATTGATCTTGATAACGGTATTAAAGGGGGTCTTTTTAACTGGTCAGATGATAGTTTCGGGTTTGAAGTATTAGCAGGGAAACAAAATATTTGGAGAGTATCTAATCAAGTTCCAAATTTTAACGATAGGGTTCCTAACTATAAAATTAATAATAGTATCTATGGTGGTAGAACAATGCTCTCTTTAGAAAAATTATCAGGATCACTGCAATTATTAAACATAGTTGAAGACCATTTAGACCCAACTTTAAATACGAATAAGAATATTAACCATCAGTTAATGGGCTTTGATATTAATTATTTCGGAAATTTTTTTGATTTAGGAATTGATTATGTTAAAAAAGACAATAACAGCTACGGGATTTTTAGTATTGTAAATCTTTATATAGGTTCGTGGGCCATTGGCTTTGCTTACAAAAATTATAATTTTTCTAAACGCTCACCTTTTTCAAGATGGGATTTTGTAAATAATACTACTGGTGCTACAATTTTACAACAAATGCCAACTGCTTTTAATGAACACAGCACCACTCTTTTAGGAAAAATTACTCATATTATGGATTATAATGATAATTTAGGTTTTAACCTTTCCTTAACGAAGTCAATTTTTAACGATGCTCTATTTTCTATGAATTATTCTTCATCTAGTCGACATAGCGAATGGGCTATTGATGAATCATTTAATTGGAAACAGTATCGTTCTGTAAAGGCACTACCATCAAACAATGCTCTCTTTAATCCCTTTAAAGAGTTTATAGTAGAGGTGAATGGTCAACTTTTTAAAAATAGATTAAACTATGTAACTGCAATCGCAGTTACTCAAGATGTTTTAGATGTGTTTTTAAATAATTATAATTTGGGTGATCACACTTATAGTTATGAGTCTTTAGAAGCTGTTTCATTTCCAAATCAATTCACGTATTCTTTAACTGATAAATACAGTATTGATATAAGGTATGAATATCAAGAAATAAAGAAAGGTGT
>CAJJBS010000112.1:624-3320 GCA_905182385.1 Fidelibacterota bacterium TCS55 | reverse complement strand
ATTGTACTTTTCATTCTCTTTCATTGCGCCAATACCAAAAAATACATTCAACTTATTATTAGCGATAACTTTATATCTTATCCCAGAACCGTATAGGTTTCGGTCTTTCATTAGAAGAAAATCATTAAATCCAAATTGAGTAAATAATTCAAGAAAAAGATTAGGTGAAATATTTTTAGTTATTCTTAGATGACCAAAACCTTTATTCACAATGGTATTTTTTTCTAAGGATTTCTTTTGGTAACCGTTTTCATAGTTTAGGACTAGAAACGTATGTAAACCAACAGTTGAAAAATAATCTATTCGATATTCACCAACAATATCCATCACTTCTTTATCAGACTTCTCATAACCAAATTCAAACCCAAGTGTATTATTAAAGCCTTTCATAGACTTTTCTTCACGCATGGATTCAGTATTAACTTGAGTAAATATAATTTCAATGCAAATAAAACATGAAAAAAATATTTTTATAATTTTATCGATCATAATAATCCTAAACATTGTTAATAATAAGTTTTTGTAATTTTGTGTATGAGATCTGTCATAGTAAAATAAGATATAAAACAATGAATAATAAAACAAATCAAACGTCTAAAGAGATATTAAAGTGATTTAGTAAATGATAAAGAATAAGCTTAAAAGAAATCTTGGTATTGTTACTCTTACGGCAACGGGCATATGTTCAATGCTTGGCGCATCGATTCACGTTGTCCCCTTTATGATTCAACGCAACGTTCCTGGCATTGGTCCTTATGTCTTGCCTGCATTCATTTTTGCTATGATTCCAGCTTTTTTTGCAGCATTAGCTTATGGAATCCTTTCATCTGCAATGCCAAGAGCGGGTGGTAGCTATATTTATGCTAGCAGAGGTCTTAATCCATATTTAGGATTTATCGCAAGTTTTTCTCAATGGTTCGGTTTATCCATAGTGATTGGTGTGATTTCATATATTTGCGTTTCATTTATTCGAGATGTCCTTTTAGGTTTGGGCTTGCTTGAAATATCATTTTTGTTGGAGTTACCAGTAGTTAGGGTAGGGATTGCTTTAGTACTTATTTGGATATTTGTATTCATAAATATTCAAGGAGCAAAATTATATGAAAGAATTTTGCTTCCAATGATGTATCTAATGTTTTTTTTGGGAGGTATTGTAATTATCTCTGGTTTTTATTTTGATACAAACGACTTTGTTAATGCTTTAAAGATAAAGGATGATAGAAGTTTTGAAGTAGTTAATACTATCGAATTTGATTGGCGTGTCTTCCTTTCTGCTTCAGCTTTACTTTTTTCTAGTTTTATCGGTTTTGACTCCATCGCGCAAGCGGGAAGCGAAGCAAAAAACCCCTCGAAAACATTGCCTCGAGCAATCCTTCTTGCAATTATTTCGGTGGGTTGTTTTTATTTTTTATTCACAACCGCCATCTACCATACTATACCATGGAGTTTTATTGTTGAAGAATCCAAATTCAAGGATATTAGCGCGCCAGGATTATTAAGTTATGTATTACCATCATGGTTAGGAGTTGCTATAGTTTTTGGAGCAGCAGTCGCACTTATTAATGATTTACCTGCTATGTTATTATCTGTATCAAGGTTAATGTTTGCTTGGGCTGAAGATGGTATTTTTCCGTCAGTAATAACTCAGGTTCATCCAAAGAACTTTACTCCACACATTTCCTTAATTATTGCGGGATTTATGGCTAGCCTTGGTGTATTAGGTTCACATTTTGCGGGTGATTTTTTTTTAGGCATTGATATCATGGTTACTTCCATGATGGTAAATTTTTTATTGATGTGTGTTACTTTAATCACTATTCCAGCTATAAATCCAATGTTAGCAGATAAAATATCAGTGATTAAAAACAGAACCCAACAATTATTTATAGGCATTCTTGGACTCTTATTCTTATTGCTATTTTTAGTTGTTCATGTACATAAAGACTTAACCTCCAACGTTTCAAATTGGTATTTTCACTCTACTCCAGTATGGCTTATTGTAATGGTTATTGGAAGTATTATATTTCTTTTAAAGTGGCGAGAAATTGGTAAAAAAGGGCACAACGAATATGATCGATTTAAGGTGCTTCCGTAATAATGAATATTCAATCAAAGCTTTCATCTAACCTTAAAATATCTCGCATCATAAATGGTTTATGGCAAATAGCTGATATGGAACGTGAGAGCGATCTTGATTCTAAAGTATATGCTAAAAAAATAATTCCATATGTGGAAGCTGGCCTTACGACCTTTGATATGGCAGATCATTATGGTACAAGTGAATTAATTATTGGTGAGTACAATGCTCTTAGTCAAAAATCTAATTTGCAATTATTTACGAAGTGGGTTCCCAATCCTGGCAAAATATCAAGAGGGTTAGTTAGAGAATCCGTTGAGCTCGCATTGACTAGAATGAATCAAACATCTATTGATCTTATGCAGTATCATGCTTGGTCTTATCTCGACCCTAGTTGGCTGGATGCTTTGCTATATCTAACTGAATTAAAAGAAGAAGGTCTTATTGAGAATATAGGTGTCACCAATTTTGATTCAGCTCATTTACATATAGCATGTGCTTCAGGTATCCCGATTGTAAGTAATCAAATTAGTTACTCTCTTATTGATCAAAGAGCTAGAAGTGAAATGATGACTAATGTGTGTGAAACACATGAAGTAAAGCTGCTAGCCTACGGAGT
>CAJJBS010000112.1:0-614 GCA_905182385.1 Fidelibacterota bacterium TCS55 | reverse complement strand
GGAGTATTAATGGGAGGTTTTTTAACTAAAAAATGGTTAAATAAGACAGAACCTAAATCTCAAGAGCTACAGACTTGGTCCGAGATGAAGTATAAGCGTTTTATTGATTTTTCAGGTGGGTGGGGTGCTTACCAAAATCTATTGAAAGTTGTAAATAAGATTTCTCATAATCACAATGTTTCAATAGCCAATATATGTTCGAAATATATTTTAGATAATGAATTAGTAGCAGGAATTATTATTGGGGCAAGATTAGGTCAAAGCAACCATATTGAAGATAATATCAATACATTAAAAACTGAAATTTCTAAAGACGAAATTATGATGATAAGAGATGCGCAAAAAGTGTTAGGGGCTATACCTGGAGATTGCGGCGATGAATACAGAAAAGAACCCTATCTTACAGCCTCCGGCGATTTATCGCATCATATTCAACAAATGTCTAATCCATACCATCTTAATGTTATTACAAAGGATCGCAAACAAATTTCAAGTAATACAAAGTGGGAGAAGCTTGCCAGTTATTCAAGGGCAGTTAAATTTAAAGATCGTATTTTGGTGTCTGGAACAACTGCGACCCATGATGATTCTGTTATAGGTGGCAGCGATGCTAA
>CAJJBS010000111.1:2045-3335 GCA_905182385.1 Fidelibacterota bacterium TCS55 | reverse complement strand
AATTAACTCTAGAGATTTAATTACAATTATGGGCCCTAGTGGTGCGGGTAAATCAACATTATTAAATATTTTAGGTACTTTAGATAAACCAGATAGTGGAAAATTATTAATTAATGGAAAAGATGTCTCATTACTATCTTCAACTAAAATTTCAAAAGTAAGAAACAAACAATTAGGTTTTGTATTTCAATTTCATCATTTATTACCAGAATTCACAGCTATTGAGAATGTATTAATACCTAACCAAATTAAAGGAGAGTCTGGAAATATTCATAAAGGGAGAGATCTTTTAACTTATATGGGATTAGAAAAACGATTTAATCATTTTCCCTCTCAGCTTTCAGGTGGAGAAAGATTAAGAGTTGCTGTAGTCAGGGCTTTAATGAATGATCCTAAAATAGTAATGGCTGATGAACCTACTGGAAATCTTGACAAATTAAATGCTGATAAATTAATTAATTTATTTAAAAAAATTAATAATGATTTTAACCAAGCAATAATCATTACAACTCATAATCCAGATGTGGCATCTATAGGTAATAAAAAGTATATTTTAGATAAAAATTCATTATCTTTAATAGATTGAGTTTGAAGTTTTATCTGCACTGTTTAACTTTAAAGTAGTATGAAAGAAAATTTTTCCAAACGTGTTCAAAAAATTTTAAAATTAGCTAAGGAAGAAGCTATACGTCTAGGCCATAGTTATGTTGGTTCAGAACATTTGTTGCTTGGTCTTCTTCGGTTGGATTCTGGATTAGGCTCTAAAATTTTTAATATATACGATTGTGATATTGAAGATATTCAATCAATGATTGAAGATTTAATTAAAACTTCAGGTGGAACAATGACACTAGGGCATTTGCCCTTAACTCGAAGAGCAGAGCGTATACTCAGAAATGCTTTTAATGAAGCTGCTTCTATGGGCGCAACTATTGCAGATGATGAACATTTATTACTTGCTATTTTAAAAGAAACTGATGGTATAGCATTTGAAGTTCTAACCTCTAATAATTTAGAGTATGCTAGTGTAGTTGAACTTGTGAAAGATGATTCTGAAAAAGAAGAAGATATCAATGAACCAAGGAAGAAAGAAAAATCTTTAAAATCTAAAACTCCAGCTTTAGACCATTTTTCTCGAAATATCACAAAAATGGCTGAGAAGGGTGAATTAGATCCAGTTATTGGAAGAAATGATGAAATTGAGAGAGTTGCTGCCCTTGTCAACTCACAAAGTGGTCCAGTAACCCAACAATTAGTCAGGGATACTCTCGAGAGTATCCGGGGTTAATT
>CAJJBS010000111.1:0-2035 GCA_905182385.1 Fidelibacterota bacterium TCS55 | reverse complement strand
AAAAAAAAATAATCCTGTACTAATTGGTGAGCCGGGTGTCGGTAAAACCGCGATTGTTGAGGGTCTTGCCCAAAAAATTATTTTAAAAGATGTTCCAAGACTTCTTTATAATAAAAGAATTTTTTCGCTGGACTTGGCAGGTTTAGTCGCAGGTACTAAATACAGGGGCCAATTTGAAGAGAGAATGAAAACAGTTATGTTAGAATTAGAAAAGACTAATGATCTAATTTTATTTATAGATGAATTGCATACAATTGTTGGAGCAGGTGGTGCATCAGGTTCATTAGATGCTTCAAATATGTTTAAACCAGCATTGGCTAGGGGTGATATTCATTGTATTGGAGCTACTACACTTGATGAATATAGAAAACACGTTGAAAAAGATGGCGCATTAGAACGACGGTTTCAAAAAGTAAATGTTTCACCTCCTTCGATTGATGAATCAATAGAAATTTTAAAAGGTCTTCAATCACGATATGAGGACCATCACCATGTAATCTATGAACAAGAAGCTATTAAAGCATGTGTGTATTTATCTCATCGTTATATTGCTGATAAATTTTTACCAGATAAAGCTATTGATATTATGGATGAAGCAGGTTCTAGAGCTCATATGTTAAACATGAAAGTCCCTCAAGAAGTAATAGATTTAGAGTTAGAGATTGAAAAAGTTAAATTTAAAAAAGATAGCGTAGTTGTAGAACAGAAATTTGAAGATGCAGCTAATTTGCGTGATACTGAACAAAAATTAACTAGAAAATTAAAAGGTCTGCAAAAAGAATGGCATATTGATGAAGCATCTAACCCTATTAAAGTGACAGAAGAAAATATATCTGATGTTGTATCAATGATAACAAGGATTCCTGTACGAAAAGTAGCTGAATCAGAAGGCCAAAAACTATTAAAAATGAAGACTGAAATGTCATCAAATATTGTAGGTCAAGATAAAGCTATAGAAAGCTTAAGTAAAGCTATTCAACGTTCTAGATCAGGTTTGAAAAGAAATGAAAAGCCTATTGGAGTTTTTTTATTTTTAGGCCCAACAGGAGTTGGGAAAACAGAAACTGCGAAGGTATTAGCTAGTTATCTCTTTAACCATAGTGAGTCTTTAATTAAACTTGATATGAGTGAGTATGGCGAGCGCTTTTCTGTATCTAGAATGATTGGTGCACCACCTGGATATGTAGGTTATGAAGAAGGAGGAGCATTAACAGAAAAAGTGAGAAGAAATCCTTATTCCGTTATTTTATTTGATGAAATTGAAAAAGCCCATCCTGATATATTTAATGTTCTTCTACAATTATTTGATGAAGGTGTTTTAACAGATGGTCTTGGTCGTAAAGTTGATTTTAGGAATACTATAATTATTCTTACATCAAATATTGGTACAAAAGAGATTCAAGGAGGAAGTCTATTTGGTTTTTCTGAAAATTCTGATGAAAAAAATTATGATTCTATAAAAAATAAGATTCTTGAAAAAGTTAGGAGTGTATTTAATCCTGAATTTTTAAATAGATTAGATGAAACTATTGTTTATCATCCATTGACTAAAGAAAATGTTATAAAAATTAGCGACTTACAATTAATCGAGGTTCGTGAAAATTTACTTAATATTGGTTTAAGTTTGACTGTGACCAAGCTTTAATTTCTGAAAAAGGATTTAATCCGGAATTTGGGGTAAGATTTCTTAGGCGTGAAATTCAATCTTTGGTTGAAGATCCATTATCAGAATTGCTATTAGGTAATGTTTTTTCTAAAGCGAAGGGTATTAAGATTGATTCAACTAAAGGTGAATTAAAGTTTTTACCTATTCTTGAAAAAAATATAAAAAAAACTCCAAAAAATTCAGTTAAGAGATCTAAGAAAAAATCTAAAAACTCAATCAATTCCTGATTAATATATGCCATATAAGTATATTATATATCTCAGCATGACTAATTGTCGTACTATTTTTCATGGCACAAAATTTGTAACATTATTGTTATAAACTAATTTTTTATTTATCTAAGGGAAATTATTATGGGAAAAGTTATAG
>CAJJBS010000110.1:1032-10059 GCA_905182385.1 Fidelibacterota bacterium TCS55 | reverse complement strand
GACATATTATAATTGTAGATATCTTGCTCTTGAACAAGATAGGAACCATCTCCCATTAATGAATCTGGTTTATGAGCAACTGGCGTTCCTTGCCATTGTCTGTCACTATCATTGTATTTAGCTAAAATAATATTACCATTATCAAAAGTTAGATCGTAATACTTATCCTTAGCATTCTGAACATAATATTTCCAATCTCCTGATTTCAGTCCAGATTTATATTCTCCAATCATTCTAGTACCACCATTATAAAAATCTAAAGAAGCTAATCCCGTATAAGGTTCATTCGTTGTTGGATCTACAGCCAGACCATCTGCACTTTCTAAATCATTAATTGAAATTGGCTTTGAACAAGCTATGAAAAAGATAAATAGTGTTAATAAAAATAGATTTTTTTTCATGTTTATTTTATTTTCATGTTAATTAATTGAGTGATATTTGATCTAAAAGCATTATGATAATTAATACTTTACAATTGAAAATTACTAAAATTTTTATATTTCATATATTTCATTTTACACTTTTTTACGCCGAGATTTAAAAAAATCTTTAAGCAGGCTTAAGGATTGTTTCTCCATCAACCCTCCTTTTACAGATACTTTTGTTTTAAATCTTGGATCACCACAAAGTTGGTAAAGTGAGCCACAGCAGCCTTCTTCTTCATCATAACAACCAAATACAATTAAATCTAAGCGTGCATTTATAATAGCTCCTGCACACATTGAGCACGGTTCTTTTGTAACATATAAAGTGCAACCATTTAAACGCCAGTCTTCTAATGTATTAGCTGCGGCTGTAATCGCAATTATTTCTGCATGTGCAGTTGGATCATTTAATTGTTCTTTTTGATTATACCCCCTGCCAATTACTTTGCCATCTTTAATAATTATGGCTCCGACAGGAATTTCTTTTGATTTAAATGCTTTATCAGCCTGAATAAGCGCTTGCTTCATCCAATATTCATGAGATTGTTTCATAAAATAATCTATTTTTTAAAAAGCAATGTTTGAAGATCCATTAATTGTTTTGCCATTAACTTTCTACCAATTAAGGAAGTATCTTTAACCGCAGTTTCCTTTGAATTTAATGAATCGAGCACTACTGAAACTTGTATTATGGTTGAGTCAAATTTACCTTTAGCAAAATATGAAGCTGCTAAAGTAACACGTAAATCTAAATAATTTAATAGTGAATCATGTGAAAAAACCCAACCAGGTTGTAAAGGTTTCACCGTTGAGTCTAAAAAAGCGCGTCCATATTCAATCGCTTTAGCATCGTTTCCTTTAGCATTATAGGCAAAGGTTAAACCTGCTAAAATCTCAGCTTGAGTATCAGTTACGCTCCATTTATCCTGCTTTTTTTCTAATCCTGTACTAAAATGGAGAATACTACTATCTAAAACCATTAATTTAGCATAAGACCATCCTAAACCATTATAGGCATCTTTCCAATCACTATCATCAACTATAGCATCATTAAACCAAGCATTACTGTTTAAATAATCATTAGTTTCATATAAAACCCATCCGTATTCAGTCATATGTTCAGCTGTAGCTGCATATTTTTTACGACATGCATCTATAGTTACTAGGCCGAATGATAGTATTAATATAAGGTATTTTTTATGGATTGAATATCTCATCGCATTAACATAATCTTCTTTGTTTGACTGCGTCCCATATCTGTTATCAAGTGAACAAAATACACACCCGATGCTACTTGTGTATCATTTTGATCTTTACCATTCCATCTAACATTATATCGACCAATGCTCTTTTCATCATTAACTAGAACTTTAATATTTCTTCCCATTATATCATAAATTGTTACATTCACTCTTTGAAATGGGCCATCCACAAATCCAAGATCATACTCAATTGTAGTTGAAGGATTAAAAGGATTCGGATAATTTTGCTGAAGAGATGTTTGACCTGGTACGGTTAATGTTTTTGGGCCGATTCTATAGTAACCCATTTTATCAGTATAAGCATTCACACGATTACCTTCAGTGTACGATGGGAGTTCTACCCAACCGCTTCCAATAGATCGGCGATAGATTGCAATTTCTTCATCTTCTCCAGGCATAGAGACTTCGACAAGCTTATTAAACTTCAGAGCTTCATTACCAAGTAAATACGATGCACGATCATTAAAGTGTGGTTCAAATAACGTTGAATCAAGAATCATAACTGTTTGGTCAAAATCAACAGATCCATTTTTACCGGCTACATGGAATTGACCATCTGCACTTGCACCTGACCAATTACCATACATTTTAGTTAAGACTAAACCTATATTAGTAGTAATTGTTGTATCACCTACAACTCCCTTAGAATCAACTTTAAAGGTATAATTTCCTTTAGTTTGAAAGTTGTAGTGCCCAACATAAGTAAATGCGGCTGCTGTGTCTAGTGTTACAGTTTTAGATTGAACATTAAGAGTAAGGTCCCTTGTTTTACCCACCGAGTCTACAAGAAATATCTCGTAGTAATTAGTGAACGCATTGTTTTGGACAACGTACATGCGGATCTCAGGACGAGGTACACGCTGGACTTTAACGATAAAAGTATCTACAGTAGATGTATCGCCATCAGCAGCCGTAATTTTAAATTTTATTTGGTTAGAAAGGGTGTCTAAAGGGTTTTTGGTTATAGATGCATCTTTCCATGGACCTAAGTTTGGTTTAAACCATAAATCATCAGGCTTAATTTTTACTAAATCTTTTCTAGCCTTACTTGAGTAGACATAACCTTCAGCTTTTTTCTCAAATGCTTTTGAAGGTTCTACCGTCACATTTGAATTATAGGTTAAGGGTAAAATTGTCAGTGTTAAGGTAGAATCATCTACATCTGTTAAATAATTTGCGAAGTCAATATAGAGTGAATCATTTTCTTTTACAGTCGTATCGTTTAATCCTGCCCAAATCGGTGGATCGTTTAACGCATCAATAAAAAATAATACTGTATCTTTACCTATAAGGCCTTCAGGATCAATAGCGCTATACTCAACTAACATATCATATTCAGTATAATAATTTGTATCCGCTGAAGTTGAATCAGTTTGAGTTATCCATGCATACAGTGAATCAATTGTACCTCCAAGCTGACGTAATGAATCTACTTTAATTGGGTCTTTAAAGTTTGAAATACTACCTGGATAAATCACTAATGAATTATTTTTTTGTATAATTGTCGAGGACGGATACTCATCAACAAGAGCAGTAATCAATTTATTTTTATATTTTTTATTAAAACTAGAAAGGAAGCCAATCTTAGCTGTTGGATATCCAATATTAGCGGGTAGCTTAGAAGCAATTTTAAAAGAATATTTAAGTGATGATACCAAATTATCTTCATCTGTAACGTATCTTGTTAAATTTATTGAATCACTACGCGCACCCTCATTAAATATTAATTTACTTATTGATGATAAGTCCAGAACTGGTGGGTCATTAACTGCATTAACGCGCATTTCAATATCAACAGTATCCTTCAAACCCCAATTATCAGTAATGATAACACGATGAATGTAAGCTGCCGTATCAAGTTTAGTAGGAGTAAATGATACATTCCCAGCAATAGATACAGCTGCATTGATCGTATTAATTTTAGGTTCTATAATGGCCCAAGGAGCTTGAGTTGTATCTGAAATAAAGGATTCAAGTTTATAGAAAAACTTATCAGACCTTAAGGTTGCTACATCTTTATCATTAATTTCTAATACTTTTTCCCATAATACATCTTCATAAGCACTCACCCTAGGAATAGTATCAACAATAGGACGCGCATTATGTCTAAAAGTTTTATAGTAACTAATAGGAGCAGATATATTACCAGCTACATCAACAGCCCTTAATCTAGGGAAATACCAACGATCATGTGTTAAAGAGTCAATTGCGATAATAACAGTATCTAATAGACTTGTCTGAAACTTGTAAGATCTTAAAGTGGTAAATGCACTTGCAGAATCCTTCGTTGTACTTTCAAATAATGAGTATTCATAACGTTGAATTCCAGATTTAGCAACTTCTGCCTCTAATTTAGGGTCTGCCCAATTTTGGGTAGCAAAGACAAGTGAATCATTTGTCCACAATGTATCACTATTATTTCCATTTCGAAGTGAAGTAAGAAAAATTTTCTCACCATCCAAGTTACTGATCGTTGTATCAGGTCTATCTGTTAACGTAATTAATCCTTTTTGTCCAGTAATAACAGCCGGAGGAATCGTATCTAAAATAAAGAATGAAGAACTTGTCGCGCCAATGGTAGTATTCCCTACTTGATCATTGATCATTGCACGAACAAAAACACTGTCGCCTTGCGCTAGCTTTTGCGGAGTAAGGATATCTAGGACTTCTTTTTTAGTACGATATTTTGAAATAGAAGCAGCAAGAACTTCTAGTGAATCTTTCGGTAAAATTGTCGCCCAAGTCTCTGAGGTCATTTTACCATCCACTTGCATTTGAATTACTATATTACCTCTTAGTAGTGATTCATCAGCAATATCAATTGGAACTATCACTCGCAAACTATCTGTTGATTTATTAAACCAACTTCCTGAAACCGTATCTCCAAACATAGTCATAAAACCTGTCGTAAACGCAATCGGATCAGTATTGTCAATTGTTACAATGGAGTCTGCAAAGACTGAATCAGCTATAAGTGGATTTAATGCTTTATCTTTAGCTGTTAGTGAAACAGCTATTTGACCATCTGAGTTATCTACAAGCGGAAGATTGTAAGTGAAAATTTTAGTTGTTGTGCTGGTCATATTAACATTGGTTTTATCACCAGCTGTATTATTTGGAAAATCAACAGTCAAAATTGGGACTGTATTGAATTCTATGTCATCTGTAAAAGTTGCTGTAATTACCATTTGCCCATCTTCAAATCGTACTAAACTATCAGGGTCATCATAGGTAAAAGTGACGGATGGTGGCGTGGTGTCGATTTCAATATCTTTCTTCTGTTTTAGTGCATTAGCATTAGCTAGTAACGGTAAAGTTAATGTTACGCTATTACCATAAGGGTCTTTAATAGTTCCACCGTTTAAAGTGAGCGCATTGACATCAAAATAATTAAGATCAGCTGAAGTTTGACCGGTCTCAACGGTATACTCAAAAAGAAGTATTTTACTTCCTGAGCCTGAAGTGTAGTTAACAACAGCATCAACAAGGAGACCTGTTTCAAGATTTAATTGAGGCGTTCCTATAACGGTCATATTTGGATCCGCCGCATAGACCGCTGTGCTTACCACTTGAAGATTTACCTTATCACCTGCTTTGTAAGATTTATTATCACTAGAAGAGGTAATTTCATTTATTGTTGGACTTCTCTCTTCGACATATAGTGTAATAGCTGATGCATCGCTAAAAATACTATTACCAGCTGCATCTGCCACCATTACTCTAAAGTAAAGAACTTTGTCATTACCAAAACCATCAATTTTATCGATTCCAAATTCTTGCTCATTATCACCACCAACATTATCTGTACCATCTGGCTGAGTGCGAGCTTCAATACTTGTTACCGTATCAAAAGAATATGTTAGGTCTGCTGCTGCAGCTACCTGCGCTGGTGTTATAGTTTTTCTAAATCCAATTGGAATCCAAGTACCACCAGTAGTTGATCTAGCTTGAAATTGCAGATAACCACCAGACAATGATGCATCATTTGTGAATGGAATAGTAATATTTACTCCATTATGACTTTGGTTCCAATAAATTCCATAGGTTACGTCATCAGCGCCTCCAAAATTAATACTAGATTTTACTTTAGATGGCTTGTATGAAGTAGGTGTAGATGGATAAGTAAGGTCAACAATAAGCTGTGTATTTGATGCTGTAAAAGTACTTGAGTTACCATTAAAATCAGTCACAACTGCACGAATTGATACTACGTCGCCATCAGTAAACTGGTTTAAACCAATAAACTGTGCCTTAGTAGCTGTTACATTAGAAAAGGCATTATTTACATTATCAGAAGTTATAGTTGGATTAGGACCAAAATTATCCCAAATACCATCCGCACCGTTTCCGAGCGCCCTTCCCTGTAACTGAATATTTCCACCTTCTAAACTAGCATCAGTGGTTTCTAATGGAACGGTTACAACTAATCCAGTATTTTCAGAGTTCCAATGTCCTGCAACTATTGTATCACCAGTGGTAATTACGTCGCCAACTGTTAGAATAGTTGGCAACACTCCATCAACCCAATAATCTTTCTTTTGTTTGAGGGCTTTTGCATTATCCAAAGCCGGCAATGTTAAAATTACATCATTTCCAGCAGCATCTCTAATGCTTCCCCCATCCAATTCTAAGGAAGTTGTTGCTCTATAATTCAAGTCTCTATTATAATTATTCGTAGCAACAGTTAATCGGAATTTAGGAGAAGTTGAATTTGTAGCAGAATTATACGGCGCTTCTGATAAAACAGAGCCAGGCGCATCATCAGTGTCTAATAATAATTTAGGTGTTCCTAAAATATTTACCACTTCAGTAAAAGTTACTTTTATATCAAGTGTCGAAGCTACTTTTAACTTAGGATTTCCTTCAGTTTGATCTGATGTTACTTCATCTACTGTTGGAATGACTTGATCTACAGTATAAGTTGTAGCATAAGTAGCACCATCAACTCTATTGCCAGCAACGTCCCACAGAACTGCTCTAAATTTTATAGTATGACCTTCAGTGAGGCCTGCTTTCTCTAAGTGCGCAGCGGTGTTTATTAACGTTTTTTTAGCCGCTACTCGTTCAGGCTGAGTAATTTGAACAGGAGATCCCATTCTTACCCAACCGCCATTGTTAATATTTTTTTCTAGTTGCGCATGTCCGCCATCTAAAGATGTATCTTCATCACCATTCTGCAATTTAGGAATTGTTACTTCTGCGCTAATCCCTGTATTTGATGCATTCCAGTATTCATCTACTACCACGCCACCGGTAGTTGTTAGCTTATCTGCAGCAATTACAGCGCTTATGGGAACAGCTTGGTCAACTGTTAAGGTTGTAGCACTTTCAGTATTTAAAGTTGAGTTTCTTACTCCAGCAGTACTGGCAGCATCCTTTGTATTCGCACTAAAATATATTACGGCTCCTTCACCAAAGCTTCCAATGTCATCCAATAAAAGTTCGGTCACCGTAACTTCATCAAAGCCTCTAGTAACATCGCCACCGCTAATATTTTCAGCACTTAAACTAGTAATCAAATCATCAGCCTCTGGTGCACTTCCAACTTCAGCTAAAAGAATTACTTGTCCACCGTCTAAAGACCCATCTGCTGCGGGCCCTATCGGAATTTTTACTGCCACTTCATCGTTACCCGCATTCAAATATCCAACGGCAACAGAGTCACCACCTGATGTTATCACATCTGTAACTGTTTGCGCTGTAGGCACTTTACCATCAATGATTATACTAAAAACTGGCGCTAAAGCTTTTGATACTGGTGGGCCATCTGCATTATTAGTCAAACCGGGCAATGTTAATGATGCATTATTTCCATTTGCATCAACTATGGTAACACCTGCTGGCAAAGTAAGTGAAGAAGTAGATTTATGATTTAAGTCACCTGAGACATGAGTTGCCACTACATCAAAGGTTAATGTCATATCATCGTCAGATACACCAGTTTCAGTGGCTACAGCATCTGCAGAACCGGTAAAACTCCAATGAGTTTCTGTCGTATTTAAAGTTAATGTGGGGTCACCGCCAGCTAAAGTTATAGCCTCACTAAAGTCAAGTTTCAACGTTACTGTTTCACCAATTCTATAAGTTCCACTAGTACCTAAAACTTGCTCCACATACGGGTCGCTAATATCAACAACTAAATTTTTATAAGTAGCTGGGCCAGTAGTGCTATTGCCTGCTTTATCATATGTTTTTGCAGTGAAATTGATAGTTTTTCCATCTGCGTAATTAGCAATGCCTTCCATTTCAGCTTCAGAAAGAGCTATTGTCTTTGAACCTGCCTGTCGTTCAGCAGTCGTAATTGCTAGATCTGTTACAACATCTATCATGTTATTAGCAGCATTTTCAGTCGCGAGAATATCTATTTTACCTTCATCAAGAGATGCATCTGTTGTAACCAATGGCACAACAATGGCCACACCTGTATTCGTTGTGTTCCACTTACCAGCTGTAACAGTTCCTCCAGTTGCAGTAACCGAGGTTAAAACAGCGCTTGCGGGTGCATCTCCATCTACAACAACCGCCTGCCTTTCATCTAATTGATTTCCTGAACCCTCGGCTGGCAACGCATTACCACCAAGGTCTAAATCATTTTTTGCAAGGTCCGTTATCGTTCCACCATTTAGGGCTAATGAAGTACGACTGTATAGTTAAATAACAATGCATTAGAATTAGCACCACTTGTATAATTTACGACTTGATCTGTTACCTCCGCCCCTGTTTCTAAAGTCAATTGAGGGGTGCCAGTGATCAACATGGTCTCACTAAAATTTACAGTTATAGGAACAACTTCATTTGCAGTATAAGTTTCGTCAATTGATGTTAAATGTGAAACAGTTGGAGCTGACGTATCGTATGTTACGTTATTATAAACTCTCGATGCTTCATTTCCAGCAGGATCAACAAAATCAAAAGTAATATTATATACGGTCCCATCTACAAGACTCGGGTCAGGAGTCGTAAAATTAACAGTTTGACCTCCGTTACCACTTATCACATCATCATCTGCTTTATCTGTACCACTTACTGCATCCCATACGATTCCACCAGTTATATTTTCTGAACCAACTGTATATACTACTTTAAAAGTTTTTATATACATATTAGAGGCATAACTATCATTCGTCGTATGTTCTTTGATAGTAGCTATAGTTGGGTCTATTCTATCTAACAAGAAATAAGTTCGAGCATTTTCACTAGTAGCTTGAGTTCCGGAGCCACTATTTGTTCCTTCTGAGCAAACCCATTTAGCAGTACTACCTTCAAACTGCAATCCAACATAAATTCTTGTTCCAGAATTATTATAATCAACTTTGGTGTCAATATTGGCATTGGGTATA
>CAJJBS010000110.1:0-1022 GCA_905182385.1 Fidelibacterota bacterium TCS55 | reverse complement strand
ATAAGTATTTCCTGATTGCCAATAGCCTGAAGGCCTTTCATAAGATCCACCACCCGCAACAGCTCCACCAACGGTGACACCACTTAATGTAATTTTATCACTATTACCAAAGTATGCATCACAATCACCTGAATTTGTAGATGCGCTACCATTACCGACTGCCATTGCAGTCCCGCTTTCTTTAACATAGACCCTTATCTCATCATAAGTATCATCGGCATCAGGTGTAAAATAAAAATTTATTCCAGTTGATTTTTCATTATAAAATGTATTGACAGTTCCACCAACAGTATTGACTTTTCCATTCATATCAACATTGTTTTGTGCAATAATAATTCCACAAAAAATAATGAGTTTAGTTACATGTTTTACTATTGATATAAACATTTTAGATAAAAAATAGATTTAGAGACTAACACTAAGTGCGAGTATTCCATCCATCCAACTTACAGTACCTAGTTTGTTACTTTTATCATCTGCAACGCTGAATGAAGTTGTAGAACGAACACCAAATCTAATATCAAGAGATTCTCCGACAGCAAAACCGTAAGAGTTCTCAGCAATGAAGCCAAAACCCTTACCAACCATTCCAGCCCCAAGACGTACTTGACTAGGGCCTGCAGGGAAAGAAAGTAAACCAGTTATGTGGACTCCAGAATAGGTGCCACCAATGGGCTTATAATTAGTGAATTTAAAAGTACCAACTTCAGCCCCTACGCGGAAACGAAAAGGGCCCATTGATAGTAACATAGGAAATTCGAAGGCTGCTCTAAAATCCATCCCCGAATTGTAAGTGCTTAATTGATGGTTTACAAAGCCAGGGGAAGATCCAATTATATTTAAAGTATATCCTAAGCGACTTGCAGCTACGGAAGAACTCTCCTGAGGGTCTTCTGCAAAATCATCACCGAACTCTTCATCGTCAAACTCTTCATCACCAAACTCTTCATCACCAAACTCTTCATCACCAAACTCTTCATCACCAAACTCTTCATCACCAAACTCTTCATCACCAAACTCTT
>CAJJBS010000109.1 GCA_905182385.1 Fidelibacterota bacterium TCS55 | reverse complement strand
TGTGGAAACTTTAAGTTTTATAATAACTTATTAAAAATAATTGCAAAAATATAATGGTTTTCTTCTGACCTAATAATTTTAGTATCTTATAACATGAATAAAGCAGACCATTTACGTAATGTTCCTATCTTTTCTGATTTATCAGACTCAGATCTAACAAAAATTGCTTTAAAAATGGTTCCACGTGAATATGGAAAAGGCAAAATGATACTTTTAGAAGAAAGCCATGGTGAATCTTTTTTTATTATTACAAGTGGCGCTGTAAAAGTTACACGATTAAGTGATGATGGTAGAGAAGTTATTCTTGCTATTCTAGGAGAAAGTGACTTCTTTGGAGAGATGTCACTTCTTGACGGTGCTGGTCGTTCTGCTAATATTGTGGCGAATGAAACAGCAATTATGCTGACATTATCTAGAAGAGATTTTCTTGAATGTTTAGAATCTTATCCTAAGATTGCAATATCTTTACTAGAAGAGCTAGCAATTCGTTTGCGAAAAAGTGATCAGCAAATTGAAAGTTTATCACTCAGTGATTCAGAACAAAGGATAGGCATAACTTTGATAAGACTGGCTGAAGAATTAGGTACGATAAAACAGGGCAATGTTTTTATTAAGAACCTTCCTTTTCAACAAGATATTGCTAATATGGCTGGGACTTCTCGTGAAACTGTTTCAAGAACTTTAAAACTTTTAGAAGATAAATCATTGATTATGAAAGAAAATAGAGTTTTAACGATTTTCAACTTTGACTCGTTTCGTACAACTTTTTCTTAATTTTATATTTAATACCATGAATTCTAAAACAATTGATCTAATTAGATCAAATGATCATTTAACACTTTCACGTGTTATTTCTGAAGTAGAATCAAATAGTAATTTAGATAATGATTTTTTTACTAATATATATACTTTAAGTAATGATTCCATAAGGATTGGAGTCACTGGCCCACCAGGTGCTGGAAAAAGTACACTAACTAATGAAATTATTAAATTTTTTCTTAATGAAAATAAAAGTATTGGTGTCGTTGCTATTGACCCAACGAGTCCTTTTACAGGTGGTGCTCTTCTTGGTGATCGTGTCAGAATGAATCAATATTTATTTAATGAGAATGTTTTTATAAGAAGCATGAGCACTCATGGCGACTTAGGGGGATTAACAAAAAGAGCACAAGAAGTTGGTGATGTTTTAGCTGCTAGTGGTAAAGATGTAATCATTTACGAAACTGTTGGCGTTGGTCAAGGTGAGCTCGATGTCTCTAAAGCTGTTGATTTAACAATAGTAGTTTTAGTTCCTGAATCTGGAGATGAAGTACAGCTTATGAAAGCTGGAATCATAGAAATTGCAGATATTTTTGTAATAAATAAAAGTGACCGAGATGGTTCTGGTAAATTAGCTCAAAGCTTAACTTCTATTTTACATTCATTCTCAAAAAAAGATGACCTAATTCCTCCAGTCTTTAGCACATCTGCTAATAATGGAGATGGTATTGAAAAATTATATAATGGACTGATAAATACTTTAGAACTAATAAAGAAGAATGGTTTATTTGACAAAAATAGAATAAAGAGGCATAAAAATAGAATACTTCAATTAGTTCAAGAGAGACTTTTAAGTGATTTTTGGACTAAGAAAAAAATAAATGAGTTAAAATTATCAATTGATAATATAAATTCAATCAAAGTTTCACATTATGAAATTGTGAAAAAATTATTCGAGGATAAGAGTGTCTAGGAATCATGATTCAATGCCTTTTTTAGATCACCTAGAAGAATTAAGGTGGCGTTTAGTAAAGTCTCTAATATCAATAATAATTGGAGCAATCATAACATTTTTTTTCATTGATTCTTTAATAGATTTCCTTATTAAACCTACTCAGAATTTAAAATTTCCTATGGATCTCCAAGTTTTAAAAGTTCAAGGTATGTTTATGATTAAATGGGGAATTGCACTTGTTGGAGGTATTGTTTTAGCAATCCCAGTACTTACATTTCAAATTTGGCAGTTTGTTTCACCTGGATTGTACATGAAAGAACGAAGGTATGTTGCACCATTAATTATATTTACTTATCTATCTTTTTTAATTGGCCTCACTTTTGCGTATACCGTAATAATACCTTTTTCTTTAGACTTTTTTACCTCTGTTGGAATAGAAGAAATTGAAAATAATTTCTCAATTAATTATTATTTTAATTTTATAACATGGCTAATGATGGGAAGTGGATTAATTTTTGAGTTACCAGTATTAGTCTTTATTCTATCAATTTTTGGTTTATTAACTCCTGCATTTATGAAACATTATAGAAGACACGCTTTAGTAGTTATATTAGTTATTAGTGCATTCATCACTCCACCTGATCCGGTTAGTTTGATTTTAATGTCTATTCCATTAATGTTACTATATGAAATTAGTATAGGTGTGAGTTGGTTAGTAAAACGGAGTAAAAGTGATTAATTTTAGAATATGAAAAAAGATGAAAAAACTCTCAAGGCTATTACAGAGCCAATTTTTGATGATATTAAATTATTTGAAAAAGAATTCAGAGATGCTCTTCGTTCAGAGGTTAGATTAATAAATTTAGTCGGTAAATATATAATCCGTCATAAAGGTAAACATATTCGTCCAGTTTTGACAATACTTTCCTCAAGAGTATGCGGTCAACCAACACTAAATAGTTATAGAGCTGCTGCGATGATTGAATTACTTCATATTGCAACATTAATCCATGATGATGTTGTTGATGAAGCTGAAAAACGTCGTGGATTCCTTTCAATTAATCGAGTTTGGAAAAATAAGGTTTCTGTGCTCATGG
>CAJJBS010000108.1 GCA_905182385.1 Fidelibacterota bacterium TCS55 | reverse complement strand
AATTAAAGAATATAAAGAGACTGAAAAGTATTTTGTTAACGCATTGAAAATAAGACCAGATTCAAAAAATGTTCTGCATTCTATGGCAATTTTATACGACGAAATAGATCAATTTGATAAATCAGATTCTATCTACATTAAATTAATCAGTATTGATAATAAAGATGCTCAAGCATTTAATAATTATGCATACAGTTTAGTAGAGCGTGAAATGCAATTAAAGAAAGCATTGGATTTAGCTTCTAAAGCAATTGAATTAGAACCAAATAATTCATCTTATTTGGATACTATTGGTTGGATTTACTTTAAACAGAAAAATTTTAAAAAAGCTCAATATTATATTCAAAAATCATTAGACCTTAATAAAGCGAATGCTGTTGTACTTGAGCATTTAGGTGATGTAATGATAAAGGTTGATCGCCTATCTGAAGCTAAAGATCTTTATAGACGTGCACTTTTACTTGATAAATCTAATCAAAGACTTAAACTTAAGGTCTCCTCTGAATAAGTTGCTATTTACTATAGGGTTATTTATTTCAGGTTGTGCTTCAACCTCAAATCCAATTTACGAGAATGAAATAGGAAGTATTATATACCCAGATTTAAGTGATAAGGCTTATTGTCGAGGCTCTGGCTATATAACTTCGAGAGGAGGTTTAAAAGGCCGTTTGAATTTTACTTTTACATCTTCTCGTAATAAAGCTTATTTACAATTCAAAGATTTGATTGGACGCAAAACATTATTTTTGATTTTAGATGAATCGGAAGTTCAAGCTTGGGATATATTAAATAATAAAAAATATGATCAAGCTTCTATCTTAATTGCATTCCCATTCTTTGAGATGATTCAATCAAAAGAACTAATTACTTTTTTGTGGGGAGAGATTCCATCAATATTTACAGACCCTAGTAATATTAAGTTTGAAAAAAAAAATATCTCTGGAACAATGCAGTTTAGCACTAAGCAAACTACTTATGGTCAAATGATTGAGAGTCTTTCTTTTAATCTAACTGAAGATAATTCTATAATTAATTTATTCATGATGAATAGAGAATTTGACTTGCAGTATCCTCATTTAATTAGAGAGATTCCTAATTCTGTTTTACCTATGGAGAATAATTCATGAAAGTATCTGTTATAATTCCAGTTTATAATGAGTGTGAGTCAATTAAAGAGTTATGTAGTCAACTTGCAAAATCATTAAAAGAGTATACTCCGTATGAAATAATTTTTGTTGATGATGGCTCTTCAGATGGCTCTGTAGAAAATATAAAAAAAATATCTAAAATAGATACTTCAATTAAACTAATTGAATTTCATAGAAACTATGGTAAATCAGCAGCATTATCGGAAGGTTTTAAAAATGCAAATGGTAATTATGTTGTTACCATGGATGCTGACCTTCAAGATGATCCAAGTGAAATCAAAAATCTTGTTAATAAATTAGAAGAAGGATTTGATCTTGTCTCAGGTTGGAAAAAAGATAGAAAAGATCCGCTTTCTAAACGTTTACCCTCTAAGCTTTTTAACTTTATTACGAGACTGTTTACAGGTGTCCACATTCATGATTTCAATTGCGGATTAAAGATATATAAAAAAGCTGTTGTAAAGACTTTAGAGCTTTATGGTGGTCGCCATAGGTATATACCAGCCATGGCTGGCCAGAAAAAATTTAAAGTATCTGAAATTATTGTAAATCATCGACCTCGTATTTATGGAGAAACAAAATATGGAGGTTCTCGGTTATTACATGGATTTTTTGACCTAATATCTATTTTATTTTTATCAAAGTATACTCAAAGTCCAATGTATTTCTTTGGAAAGATTGGATTAATTTCTTTTATTACAGGGTTAGGTATAGAAATATATGTATTGTACTTAAAATATAATATAGGGGACCCTTTTGCTAAACATCTAGCGCTTTTAATGTTGGGTATATTAATAATTGTAATTGGTATACAATTCTTTTCGATTGGGCTTGTTGGTGAAATGATAGCTAATTCAAATCAAGATAAAGAGTCCAGAGTTAAAGATTTTTATAAAACATAGTATATTAATAATTCTAATATGAAAATTATACTTGTTGGCCCATTTCCACCCTATCGTGGTGGAATCTCAATTTTTAATCATTCACTTTCTAAAGAGCTTGAAAAAGAAAATGAAGTTCATCGAATATCGTTTTCACTTCAATATCCCAAAATATTATTTCCTGGAAAGACACAATATTCTGAGTTTGAAGGAGAGCCTTCAAAAAAGTTAATTAATTCTATTAATCCATTAAGTTGGGTTAAAACTGCAAATTATATTAAAAAACTTTCTCCTGATTTAATTATTTTTCAATATTGGATGCCTTTTTTTGCACCAGCATTTAATTCGATTGTAAAGCAGGTAAAAAAAGATTGTAATACTAAAGTCGTTGTTATTTGTAATAATATTAAATCGCACGAACCAAAACCAGTCGATAATATAATGACGAAGTTTTTTTTTAAAAATTGTGACTTCTTTATGGTTATGTCAAGCAATGTTGAACAAGATCTTAAATCTTTAGTTTCTAAACCGAATTATAAAAAATCACATCATCCTATATATAAGATATTTGGAAATCAAGTTTCCAAAAAATATGCTCGAAAAGAATTAAAATTAGGCGATGAAAAAATTATTCTTAATTTTGGATTAGTTAGAGATTATAAAGGTTTAGATATATTAATTGATGCAGCAAAAATTATTAAAAATAAAATAAGTAACTTTAAAATCTTAGTAGTGGGTGAATGTTATGGTAATGAACAAAAATACTTAAAATTAGCTCAAAGAAATAACGTAGAAGATATTATTGATTTCAGGTTTCAATTTGTTCCAAATGATAAAGTTAATAATTATTTTTGTGCATCAGATTTAGTTGTCCTTCCTTATAGATCTGCAACTCAAAGTGGAATTATTCCAATTTCTTATCATTTTAATAAACCTGTAGTAGTAACTAATGTTGGAGGTCTCCCTGAAGTAGTAGAAATCGGTAAAAGCGGACTTGTATGTGAACCAACTGCAAAAGATGTTTCACAAAATATTATTGATATGTTAAATAGTGACCTAACAAATTATAATGAATTTATATCAGTATATAAAAATGATTTTTCATGGTCTAGTTTTACAAAAAATATGTTAGAATTAGTAAAAGTATAATGAATAAGTTAGTAAATATATTTGTTCTTAATTGGAATGGTAAAGCAATGGTCCTTGATTGTCTACGATCATTATATAAAGTGACCTATCCTAATATAAATATAGTTCTAATTGATAATGCTTCTACAGATGGATCTGTTAATTTGATAAAAAAAGAGTTCCCAAATATTGAAGTTATTCAATCAAAAGAAAATTTAGGTTATGCTGGTGGAAATAATTATGGATCTAAAAATGTTAAAATTGAGTCAGAATATTCAATATTTATAAATAATGATACTTTAGTTAGTCCTGATTTTATTAATCCATTAATTAGGCCATTAAAAATAGATACTTCAATAATTCAAACAGCTCCAAAAATACTCTATATTGACAAACCTAATATTCTATGGTTTACTGGTGGTTATGTTAATCTTTTGTTTGGTTGGATAAGACACAGAGGTATTAGAAAAATTGATAAAGAACAATATAATAATAATACATTAATTGATTATGCTACAGGATGTTGTTTTTGTATTAGAACAAAAGATTTCAAATTTTTTAATATGTTCGACGAATCATTTTCGATGTATGGAGAAGATGTTGATTTATCAATTAGAATAAGAAAAAATGGTGGTAGTATAATGTACATTCCAGAATCTAAGATCTGGCACAAAGTATCAGCTTCAATTGGTGGTCAATTCTCATTAATTAAATGGAAAAAGAAAAGCATGGGAAGGATTAGATTAATCATAAAACATATAAATTTAATTATATTACCAATCGCACTAATTTTAAATATAATTATGATTATTCTTGAGTTGCCCTTCTTTTTATTTTATAAAATTAAAGCGAGTTTTAAATGAAAAATTATTCAGAAAGCTATTGGTCAAAGAGAGCAAAGAAGTATGATGAAACTAGTTGGGTAAAAAATGAGAGTTTTATTGAAACTTTTTTAGATATGATATCAGATAAATCGTTCTCAAATATATTAGAAGTAGGTATTGGGACCGGTGCTGTTGCAAATATAATGACTTCGAGAAAAGGTGCCTTGACTGGAATTGATATTAGTAAAGAAATGATAGATCAAATTAAAAATGATAAAATAACTCCTATTGTTGCTAATGCTCATGATCTACCATTTGAAGAAAATACTTTTGAATTAATATATATGCGAAATGTTATTCATTATCTTGAAAAGCCAGAAAAAGTGTTTTCAGAAATTCATAGATGTTTAAAACCAGGTGGTACTTATTTATTCTCACAAGTAGTTCCACCTAATGATAATATATCTAGCGAATATGATTGGTTAATAGGTCGAAACATACACTACCCAACAAAAAATGAAATATTAGAATTATTTTCATTATTTAAAAAAATAAATCACAATGATTTTTTACTTGAGAATCAAAGTATTAATAATTGGCTTGAGAATACTTGCCAAAATGAAGAGAAGAGAAAAGAAATTATTGATCGTCATCGTAAAACTAGTGAAGAATATCGCTTAATGGCAAACTATCGTGATGTAACAGATGATATATTTGTTAGTATTCGACACTTCATGGTCTCTGGCGAAAAATGAATCGCTATAAAGAAATCAGTGAATTTCGTAAAGAATTTGATTTAATAACAAATTGGTTCCATTATCCGATTGCGACTTTTTTATGTGTTATACTGAGCAATACATTTATCACTCCAAATATCATTACAGGATTAGCTATCTCATTCGAATTATTAGCTATTTATTTGATCTTAACTAATTTTATTGAGTATATTTTTATAATTGTAATATTATTACAGCTTGGCTGGATTTTTGATTTAATGGATGGAATGATGGCACGATTTAAAAAAATGGGGTTTTATCATCCGACTCATCCTTCTAATAAAGGCTATTATTTAGACGCTGTTTCAGATCATATCTTGAAATTTATGATTATTGCAGCTTTAGGTTATGAATTAAGTAAAAATCATGAATTTGGTTTAGAAATTGGTATGCTAGTATTAGTTATACATGCTATAACTCAAACCGAGCATACTTTGCGTAGTCTAATAAAAAAAGGTTCTACGCAATTTCAAAATAATAATAACATTTCTACTCATATTGCTTTAGCAATGAATAATATATATTTATTTTATTTAATTTTTATTCCAATAAATCGTATTGATCTTTTATTAATATTTTTTGGGGCTTTTGAAGTTCTATTATTTTTAAAACGAATAATCTTATTTTGGATCAATGAACCATAAATTAATTTGAATATTCTCTTTATAACACCATACCTCCCCTCAGAAACTAGTGGTCATGCAGGGGCACAATTAATTTATAGGAATGTTGTTGCTTTATCAGAAAAGTATAAGATAACAATAGCTTCATTCATTGATATAAATGAAGAAAAGTCACTTGCTGATTTAACTTCATTTGGGATAAATGTTTTTACAATTAGATATCCAAGAAATCAAAAATCTATATCTGGAAAAATTAATTCAGTTTTTAGAAATATTAAACCTTTAATCTCTTATATAAAGGGTAAAGAACCTTTTTTTATAGCTAAATATGATAAACAAGCGATGTCAAACTTGATTCTAAAGCTTGTGGACTCAAATTCTTTTGATTTAGTTCAAGTTGAATATAATGTAATGCATCATTACACTCATCTTTTTAGTGATATTAAATCTTTAATTGTTTTTCATGATGTTTCAACTAAAATGTATGAATCCGGATTATTAGTTGGTAAAAAATCAAATAAAAGATCATTTAAACTAGCAAAAAAAATTGAATCTAATATTGCCAATAAATTTGATGGTGTAGTTACTTTAACAAAAGAAGACAAATTTTATTTACTAAAGTTAGGTTGTAATAAAACAATTCATATAATTCCACCCCAAATTAAAAATATTCAAAAGTCTCTTTCAAATAAAATTTCAAATTCTATTTGTTTTGTTGGTTCGTTTAATCGTGAACCTAATATTAATGCCCTAGAAATAATTATTGATTCAATTTTTCCACATATAAATAATAAAATCACATTAAGTATTGTTGGAAAAGATATGCCAACTAAACTAGTTTCAAAAATAAATAAGCTTGATCGAGTAAAATATCTTGGTTTTCTAGATGATATAGACTCTTTTATTTCTTCACAAATGCTTATGGTTGCACCAATAAGTATTGGCTCAGGTTTGAAAATGAAAATTCCACACGCATTAAGTTGTGGTACTCCAGTTATTACTACAATTATTGGTAGTGAAGGTTTAGAAATAAGTAAAAATGATGGTATTATAAAGAGCGAAATAAATAGTTTTGCTACAGAAATAAATAAATTAATGCTAAACGAAAACAAACTCTCTATTATGGGAGAAAAAGGCAGAAATAAAGTCAATTCTTATTTTTCAAAAAAACAAGTAGTTGAGAAATTTCAAACACTTTATAAATCTATTTTATAAGTATGAACATAGCTAAAAAAATTGGTAAAGAATCATCAATTACATTTTCAGGTTTATTATATGGTAATTTAAATCGTTATATATATACTGCATTATTGGCTCGTTGGGTAGGACCAGAATTTCTTGGTATTTATTCGTTAGCAAATTCAATTATGCTTATTTCGGAAGTATTCGCTAAAATGGGATTAGAAACTGGTATAATGCGATTTGTAAGTAGATTAAATCCAAAACTAGATAAAGACAAAATTAATTTACTTATTGGATCTGCTTTAAAAATGACAACTATCTTTTCTTTGTCAATTATGGTTATGTTAATTCTTTTTTCTGGAACAATAGTGGATAATTATTTTAATAAACAAAAACTGCTTAAATCTGTTCTGATTATTTTTGCTATTGCTATTCCATTTAACTCATTAATCCAAATTTCTGCTTTTGCCACACAAGGTTTTAAACGCCTCAAATATAAAACTATTATTACTCAATTTTTGA
The DNA here is from genome assembly GCA_905182385.1 of Fidelibacterota bacterium TCS55. Classification (GTDB taxonomy): domain Bacteria; phylum Fidelibacterota; class Marinisomatia; order Marinisomatales; family TCS55; genus TCS55. Next base: position 3,983 of record CAJJBS010000108.1, on the reverse strand, counting down.
ATCCAACCATATTATTAGTAACCATGATTTTCTGTTATTGGTTTATGCCCAAAGAATATTCTATAACCATACCAATTCTTGCTACAGGAATTATTGGTTTTTTATTTATGTTTATGATTTTGAAAAACATTTCTGGTTTGAAAAATAACCAAATTATTAAAAGTAAAATTAATTATGAATTATTAAAGTTTTCTTATCCTCTCATGTTTGTGACAATACTGCAAACATTAATGCACTGGATGGATATATTAATGATTGGTTATTTCACGGATCCTTTAACTGTTGGCTTGTATCACCCTGCCGCAAGAACAGCTGGTCTTCTACAAGCACTATTATTATCTTTTCTAAGTATCTATGCACCTTTAGTCTCTCAATTTCATAATGAAGGTGAGAACGCGAAGCTTTCAAATACATATCAATTAGTAAATCGTTGGTTATTGATATTTGCTATACCTATTTCCGCTATATTTATTTTATTTCCAGAAAAAGTACTATTCCTATTTGGTCCTGAGTATTTAGAAAGTAGTCAGGTTTTAGTCATCTTGACTATTGGTACATTTATTCAAGCTATTTTAGGAGTAGCTGGACCAACATTGAGTATGTCTGGATTTACTAAACTAGTATTATTTAATTCGATTGGGACATTTATATTAAATTTTGGACTAAATGTTTGGCTTATACCAATCTATGGTATTTTAGGAGCAGCCATTGCTACTTTAATTTCATTAACAACAGTGGGCCTAATTAGGGTATTACAAGTTAATTTTATTTTAAAAATTAATTTTTTAAATCTCAAATTATTTAAACCAATTTTATCTGGATTAGTTTGCTATAGTACATTAATACTCATTAAACCTTTAATAATAGAATACAGTACATTTATAACTCTTTTGATTGCAGTTTTTAGTTCAATCTTTATTTTTGGATTGATGTTGTTTTTATTAAGAATGGAAGATGAAGATAAAGATATTTTAATAGGTTTAAACTTTTTTAAAGGGATTGTAAACAAAAAATGAAAATAAACTTTATGTCAAAAACATTATTTGCATCAATCTTTATGATGTTATTAATTACTGTTCTTTTTAATCAAGTTATCTTTTCTGATAAATCATTTGGTTCTGCTGATACTTTAAGTCCTAAAGCTGTTGGTATTGCATTAAATGATTTTTCAGATCAATCAGGTGAGTTTCCTCTATGGCAGCCTTGGATATTTAGTGGAATGCCTTCAGCTGAAGCTTTTTCACACATCTCAAAACTTTATTTTCCTGAACATTTATTTAAATTATTTTTTCTACCAGGAATAATGATTCAAATGTTACATCTTTTATTTGCAGGCCTTGGTTGTTTTTTCTTATTAAAATACTTTAACCTTAATTATTTATCTTCAATTCTAGGATCAGTAGCTTTTATGCTTACACCTTATATGACTGTTATGGTCGTGCATGGGCACGGGAGTCAAATGATGACGGCAGCGTATATCCCGTGGATTCTTTGGTTTACAGTTAAGCTTTGGGAAAAACCTAACTTATTGGATACAGGTCTTTTGGCTATTCTAATTGGATTTCAACTTCAAAGGGCACATGCACAAATTGCTTATTATACATGGATGTTAATTGGTGCTTACTCGCTTCTAATATTAATTAAAAGATTTAAGGAAAAAGCAGACAAACAATATATAATTCATTCCTTTAGTTTATTTTCGATTGCATGTATTCTAGGAATTGGGTTGTCATTGTTAATTTATTTACCAGCTATGGATTATACTCCTTATTCAATTCGTGGAGGATCACAGGCTGGCGGAGCAGATTATAGTTATGCTACAGGGTGGTCTTTTCATCCAAAAGAAATGCTTACATTTTTAATCCCTTCCGCTTTTGGTTTTGGAGGGCAAGTATATTGGGGTTTAATGCCATTTACTGATTACCCAAATTATATGGGAATTATAATATTATGTTTAGCAATTATAGGTTTATTTGAAAAAAGAGAATTTATTCATTGGTTTTTAATTACTACTTCTATCTTAGCGCTTTTAATTTCATTTGGAAAACATTTTAGTATTGTATATGACTTATTCTTTAATATTTTCCCTTATTTTAATAAATTTCGTGTCCCACACATGATTTTAATTATATTACAATTTAATATTGCTTTTTTAGCAGCTTTTGGATTGGAATCAGTCGCAAAGATTAAAGATAAATCTATACCAAAATGGTTTTGGGGCCTTTTAGGATTTGGAGTTGTTTCCTTTTTGCTAATACTTCTAGGAGGATCATCGCTCGAGGGATTTATTCGTGAAAGTTTTCCTCCTCCCAGAGTCCAAGATCCACGTACTGCTCAAATTATTAATAATATTCGTTGGAGTTTATGGGAAAAGGATACGTGGTTGATGATATTCTTTATAGCATCACTCTTGATTGTAATATGGCTATGGAGCCAAAGAAAAATTAGTAAAAATATTATGTATGTTTTAATTCTAACAGTCGGGATCTTTGATATTTGTATAGTTAATTATAAAATCATTGAACCTTCGAAAGGGAGTGGCCGTAATTCTCAATTAATATCTAATAATGCAGTAAAACGTTTTTTTGAACAAGATGAAATCATTCAATTTTTAAAAGCTGATAAAAGTAATTTTAGAATTTATCCAATTGGGAATCTATTTGGTGAATCAAGATTTGCAGCCTTTAAAATTGAATCAATGGGTGGCTATCATCCAGCAAAATTGCGTTCATATAATAATTTTTTAACAAAAACTAGGAATGGTAGTTCTCTACCTTTACTTAGAATGATGAATGTAAAATATTTGATTGCACCACAAGTATTAAATCATCCTGAGTTAAAGCTTGTAAAAACGGGCAATCTAAAAGCTCCTAGAGGATCTCAATCTGTGAATGTGTATCAACTTTCTGATCATTTACCTCGTGCTTGGTTTGTTGATAATATTGAAATATTTGATGAAGATATTATATTTAAAAAAATAATTGATGACTCATTCGACCCCTCTGAATATGCATATAGTACTCAATCAGTACAGTCTCCATCAGATAAAATATCAATTATAAATAAAATTGAAAGAAAACTTCATGAAATCAATATCCAAACTGAATCTGAAGGAAATCAATTTTTAGTTTTAAGTGAAGTATTCTATCCCAAAAGATGGAAGGCTAACATTAATGGAGATAATGTTGAAACAATAAAAATTAATGGTGTTTTAAGAGGATTACCCGTACCTGCAGGAAAAAACGAGATAACTTTTAAATATGATAAATCTCAATTTAATAAAGGAATGACTATCTCAATTATATCATTTGCACTTGCTTTATTTCTTATTTTATTTGGTTATTATAAACGTAAAAGTTGATGAAATATCTTCAAAATAGTAATACTATAAAATTTAACCTTTTTTTTATTGGTATTATTCTAATTATGGGTCTGTTATTTTATTCTAACTCGATTGTAAATAGTTTACGTCATGACAATAAAGAAAGTGTAAAAGTTTATTCTCAAATAATTGCTAAAACAGTTAATGAACCTTCTGACGCAAACTTAAATTTTGTTTTTGATCAAATTATCAAAAAAGTACAATTCCCAATAATTTATTCAAATGCTCAAAATGAACCTCAATATTCACGTAATTTAGGTAAAGAATTAAATAAAGTAGATTTAAAGAAAAATATGGAATTAATGGATAAACAAAATGAACCAATTCCAATTATTTATTTTGAAAACAGATCAAATGAGTCATTTACTTTAGGTTATCTACATTATGGAAACTCTGATTTAATTAGACAACTTAAATGGTTACCTTATCTTGAAATTGTAATTGTAAGTTTATTTGTTGGAATAGGCTTTGTCGGATTTAATTCAATTAGAAATAGTGAAAAAAGAAATATTTGGGTTGGTATGGCAAGAGAAACCGCTCATCAACTTGGAACACCTGTCTCGGCTCTAATGGGATGGGTAGATAGATTGAAATCACACCC
>CAJJBS010000107.1 GCA_905182385.1 Fidelibacterota bacterium TCS55 | reverse complement strand
CCAATGTCTTCTCCTATTGAAAATCAGAAGAATAAAATTATAACTGATCAGTTTGAGCCAGGTTCAATATATAAAGTTGTTGCTGCAACTGCAGCTTTAGCGACAAATACGGTCTCTTTATATGATGAGTTTTTTTGTGAAGATGGTCAATATACAATTGCTGGAAAAACAATCTCAGATCATGAAAAATTTGGCCTTCTAACTTTTCCTCAAATTATAGCTCATTCAAGCAATGTTGGGACAATTAAAATCGCTCAAAAACTGGGTAAAGATTCACTTTATAAATTCTCTAGAGATTTTGGATTTGGAAATATGACTGGAATAAACTTCCCTGGAGAGACTAAAGGAGTTTTAAGGAAAACAAAGGAATGGAGTGAAATATCATTAGCTGAAATATCAATAGGATATGAAGTTGCCGTTAGCGCGCTTCAAATGGCATCTGCATACTCAGCTATAGCAAATGGAGGTTTTTTACTTAAACCTCGATTAGTAAAACAAATTTTATCTTATAATGGAAAAATAATTTTCGAAGAAAAGCCTGAAGTAATAAGAAAGATTGCTGAGCCGAGCACGATGAACAGCCTTAAATCAATACTTACTCAAGTGGTCCAAAAAGGTACTGGAACAAAAGCAGGTATTAAAGGCTGGAGCGTTGCGGGAAAAACAGGCACTGCGCATAAAGTAATTGACGGAGCTTACACAGATAAATACATTTCAAATTTTGCTGGATTTTTCCCAGCTAATAATCCTCAAATTGTAGGAGTTATAATTCTGGACGAACCTAAATATGGGCTTCATTGGGGTGGCTATGGCGCAGCTCCTGTTTTTCGCCGTGTTATGCAACGCATAATAAATATGGATGATTCAATTCAATACCATAAACCTAAAGTTCAAAGCACTGATATTATTTTAGCTAATGAATCAACGCGTAAAATAAAGAATTCAATTATACCTCTAAGTACAGTTTCAAATTACCCTATTTATAAAGATGGTTACACTATAGTTCCAGATGTAAGAGGAATGAGTATTCGAAAAGCAAAACAAATACTTATTGCTTCAAATATGCGTGCTGATTTTTCAGGGTCAGGACATGTACTTTGGCAAAGTCCAAAGCCTGGGACAAGGATGCTCCCAGGATCTTTCTGTGTTATGGAATTAAATTAAAATGAATTTAAAAGAATTAGTTAAAGATATAGTACAAGACTATGATAGTATACCTAAAATTGAAATTAATGATATCTGTACTCATTCAGAGGAAGTAACAAATGGTAGTTTATTTGTGGCCATGTATGGAAAAAATTTTGACGGGCATGATTTTATTCAGAAAGCAATAGAAAAAGGGGCCTCTGCAATTATATCTAATGGTAGAGATATTGGTATACTGCCAATACCAAATATTAAAGTAGCAAACCCAAGGTTAGCTGCAAGTAAAATTGCAGCAGAGTATTATGGAAATCCATCAAAAAAACTTAAAGTAATTGGCATTACTGGTACAAACGGAAAAACAACGACTGCATCGATAGTTTACAATATTTTAAAATCTGGTGGAATAAAATGTGCGCAATTAGGAACTCTTGGTGTGATAGCCGATGGTTTTATATCAGAAAAAACACTCACCACTCCTGATCCAATTAAACTTCATAAAATATTTAGTGATTTTTTAAAAAAAGAGTTTAGCCATATAATAATGGAAGTTTCATCCCATGCTTTGGATCAAATGCGTGTGTCTGATATTGAATTTGACGTTGCCTCTTTCACTAACCTCTCCCCTGAGCATTTAGATTATCATTTAACAATAGAAGACTATTTCCATGCTAAGTCAAAATTATTTCATGGATTATCTATTACAAGTACATCTATTATCAATTTTGATGATAAAATGGGCAAATTAATTGCTAAAGAGTCAAAAGCTCCTGTTATTAGTGTTTCTAAAACAGGCGATTCTGATATTTATTTTTCAGATTTAGAATATAACATTGATGGTATAAAAGGAACAATTTTAGCAGGAGATAAAATTATTGAAGTAGACTCTGCTTTAATAGGTGAGTTCAATGTAGAAAACATACTTTGTGCAGTTGGAATCGCTAATTCAATCGGAATGAGTGAAGAGGTTATTAGCTTAGGAATAAAAAATAGTTCCGTTATTCCAGGTAGAATGGAAGTCTTTTATAAAGATAATGCCTATGAAAAAGTATTAAAGACTATTTCAAAAATGAAATCTCGTGAGAGTTTATTAAATGTTTTATTTGGCTGCGGAGGAGATCGAGATCCTTTAAAAAGACCTGAAATGGGTCGAATTGTAGAAAAATATGCAGATAAATTATGGATTACACCAGATAACCCTCGTTCTGAATTAATTGAATCAATCAATAATGAAATAATAAGTGGACTATCTTTGCAAAACCATATGGACTTTGATGACCGAGGTGTTGCCTTATCTAAAGCAATAAATGATTTAGGTGCAAAAGATATTCTTTTAGTCTTGGGTAAAGGTAGAGAAAACTATCAAGAAATATCCGGGGAAAAGATGAAATATTCTGATATAGCAATCATAGAGAAAATAATAAATGCGGATTAGTTTACCCAATCCAACTAAATTTTTAGAAGTATTCAGATCTTCTTTAGGAGAATCCTTAGATATTGAATTAAATGGTATTGCTACTGATAGTAGAGAAGTACAAAAAGGTGACTTATATATTGCTATACCTGGTGAACGTGTGGATGGCCATTCATTTTTAAAAGATGTTTTTAAAAACGGCGCAGGTGCAGCTCTTGTCAGTAAAGTGGTTGATAATATTGAAGGCAAGCAAATTCTAGTAAATAATACAATAAGTGCAATAGGGAAAGTTTCAACTCTTTGGCGTAAGCAATTTGATTTACCAATTATTGGAATAACAGGCTCAAATGGTAAAACTTCAACGAAAGAATTATTGAAACATATTTTATCAGCAAGATTTGACATACATGCAACTGAAGGAAATTATAATACTTCGATTGGACTTCCACTTACACTTTTACAGTTAACTTCATTTCATGGTGCGTCTATTTTAGAAATGGGAGCCAATCAGCCTGGTGATATAAAAGAATTATGCAAAATTGCAAATCCAACTCATGGATTAATTACTAATGTTGCTCCAGCGCACCTAGAAGGTTTCGGGACTATCGAGAATATTGCTAAAACTAAAGGGGCTTTATTTGAAAGCTTATCAAAAGGGGTTTCATTCATAAATATTACAGATAATCAAGTCTCAAAACTTAAAATATTTGGAGATAAAGTAACTTTTGGCCTAACACCTGATTGCGACTACCC
>CAJJBS010000106.1 GCA_905182385.1 Fidelibacterota bacterium TCS55 | reverse complement strand
TTATTCTATCACACGTTTCTTTTATAGTCCATGACGCTATACCATATTTTTTTATATTAGCTTCCCCATATTTTGAAAGCAATGTTGAATAGTTTTTAGGAATATCATCAAATGGATATTCATCGTAAAAATCAGAATCGATAAAGTGTCTATGAAATTCTTCTTTATCTATTTTTTTATTATAATCGGGGGCAACCCCGTACCATTTTAGTGGCTCAGAATTTTGTTTAAGGAACAGACCAAAAGATCCGCTGATTTGTCTTGAAGCAATATAATTAATTCGACGATGACCGTCATAACCCCAAGCTCCAATAAAATTTATTGGAGCTAGGATTATAATAAAAAGCCATAGTGAATTGGCCCGTTTCATTTTAACGGGTATTATACTTTTTTCTTTTTATGACGATTAGCGCGCAAGCGTTTTTTTCGCTTGTGAGTATTTATTTTGCGCCTTTTACGTTTTTTACCGCAGGGCATGTCACCTCTTTTATTTTGTAAGTTTCTCGTTAACGTGGGAACGCATGTTTTTGGCTGGTTTGAATGTTGGCACATGTCGTTCCGGTAAATAAATTGCTTCTCCAGTTCCTGGGTTTCTTGCTTTTTTTGGTTTTCTATGTTTTACCCCAAAAGTACCAAAGCCACGAAGCTCTACTCGATTATTTTTACCAAGTGAATCAATAATTGTTGCCATCACGCCATTCATTACTGCTTCTGTTTCAACTTTTGTTAACCCTGTAGCATCTGAAACTATATTTACAATTTCTTGTTTAGTCATGGTATTTACTCCATACGCCAGCGATAAGCAGGTAATTCATCAAACCAACCACTGACCGTTTGCCCCAAGTTACCTGTAAACCAATCCAAAACAGAGGGGCGTTTCTTATTTACTTGAACTATTTTTGGTTTACCTGTTATTTGGCCCATTTTACCTGCAATTAAGATAGCATCTTCAAACGTACCAATTGCATCAATTAAGCCTAATTCTTTTGATTGTTTTCCTGTATAAACTCGCCCATCAGCAATTTTAATTACTTCTTCTCTACTTAATGAACGATTTTTAGCAACAGCATCCACAAACTGACTATACATATCATCAACCATTTCATTTAAATGTTTTCGATCTGCTTCAGTTACTTCTCTTGAATAAGAACCTACATCTTTAAGTTCGCCACTTTTTACTGTTTCAAATTCAATACCTACTTTATCTAATAACTCTGTAATAACAGGATAATTCATAATTACCCCTATACTGCCTACAATAGTTCCAGAGTTTGCTATAATTGAATCTGCTCCAAGTGCTATATAGTAACCCCCTGAAGCTGCAACGCTTCCCATACTTGCAATTATTGGTTTTTCTTCTTTTATATTTTTTATCTTTTCATAGATCTCTTGAGTAGGCGCTACAAGTCCACCAGGTGAATCAATTCGAACCAATATTGCAGAGATATCTTTTCGTTTTCTAAAGTTTTCTAAATCTTTTACTATTGAATTTGAAGAGACAATAGGACCTAAAACTTTAATAACTCCAACTTTTTTACCAATTCCTGTTCCATCTATACTATTAGACATCCCGCCGGCACGAAAAACTATTAATAATGCAAAAAAGCTCCCTAGGCCCCACCAGAGCCATTTCAAATTAGATGCTGGTCTTTTTAACTTTGTTTGATCCATAATGTCAATTTTTGTCCAGGATAAATATGCTGACCATACTTTAAACTATTCCATTTTCTTATTGTAGAGGCTTTTGTTCCATAATCTTCTGCTATATGACCTAAAGTATCACCTTTGCGAACTTTATATGATAACTTGTTATAACCAGGCATTGCAGAATTTGACCTTGAAGCAAGATTTACGCCTGGTACAGGAATAGTTAGTCTTTGACCAATTCTAATCATGCTTCTATTCCTAAGCTTATTTACTGCAGCTATATCATGTTGAGAGACTCTGTATTTTCTAGCAATAGTCCATAAACTTTCACCATTACGAACTTTATGAGTGATAGATTGAGGCGCAAAGCGCTCATTTTCAGGTAGAGCATTATAATTTTTTAAGAAAATATTTTTACTATTCTTAGGAATTTTAAGTTCATAAGAATCGTTTGGCGTAGCTGACTGTCTTAATTCAGGATTTAAAGTCTGTAAAGTTTTAAAAGAGGTTTCAGCTGACCTAGCTAAAACAGTTAAATCAGCACTTTTTTCTATAAATACAGTATCATAGGAAAGAGCTTTTCCTCTTTTCTCTTTAATTGTAAAACCATATTTCTCAGGGTTTTTCGCTAAAATAGTAACGGCTAAGAAGTAAGGCATATAGTTTCGAGTCTCTCGAGGTAAAGAGTGAAGTTGCCAAAAATCAAGAGTTTGATGTAAGCGAGTTGCTCTTCGAATTCGGCCTTCACCAGCATTATAAGCTGCGAGAGCTAAATACCAATTATCAAATTCACCATATAAATCTGTTAAATAAGCACAAGCTGCTCTAGTTGCTTTTTCAGGGTCACGACGCTCATCCACATACCAAGTTCTTTCTAAACCATATCTTTTTCCAGTTGCATAAACAAATTGCCACATGCCATTAGCAGCAGCTTTTGAATAAGCTTTTGGATTTAATCCTGATTCAATCATTGCTAAATAAATAATTTCAGGTGGAACGTTACATTCTTCCAAAATTTGAGAAATCATTGGACCATAGACTTCTAGTCTATCAAGCCAAATCTCAAACTGTTTCCGACCTTTAGTTTCAAAATATTTTATAAATTGATCAACCTTCTTATTACGAACCAAAGGAACATGCCCATCTCTATCTTCAATTACAGTGAATTGAGAAGCACCCATTTCTACTTCTAGTGGTTCCATCATTGAAGTTATATCTCTTCGCATATTACCCGCTGTTAACGTAGCATTCATCTTATCTAAGGTATTAAATCTATTTGTATATAATTCAACGAGTGATGTTTCAAATCGAGAAAACTCTTCTTGATCTTCATCGTCCATTTCACCATACTGATCTGCTTCTGATAAAAGATCAAAAATCCGATTTAGACTATAAATAACTTCTAAGGTATCTGACATAACATCAGAAATAAATGCATCAGATAAAAGAACTTTTACATCTTCTAATAACCCTGGTAACCTATTCCTACTAATATCTAATTGATTAGCATTTTGATACAAGAGGTCTTCTTTTTTATCAGATTGAGCTAAGCTTATACTAATTAAAGTAATAATGGTTATTAAAATTCGTGTAAATGTCTGTATCATTTATATTTAGAGTAATTTAAGATGGCGAAATTAGTTGGAGCTTTCTCCCTCAGTCAAGTCTTTTCCCTGCATTCTCATAATAATATTTGTTGAACTATATCCCGGAACAAATGGTAAAATAATAACTTCACCACCATATGATTGGACATAATCTGCTCCAATAACTTCCTCAGGCTTATAATCCCCACCTTTAACTATTAAATCAGGGCTTAAATCATTAATTAATTTTTCAGGAGTATCCTCATTGAAAATAGTTACTGCATCAACACAATCTAACTTTAGAAGATTATTTGCACGGTTATTTTGATCAATGACTGGACGATTAGAACCCTTTAGTTCTCTAACTGAAGAATCTGAATTCAATCCAATTATAAGAAAGTCACCCAATTCTCTTGCAGCATTTAAATAAGTTTTATGACCCTTATGAATAATATCAAAACAACCATTGGAAAAAACTACTTTTTTCCCTTTATTTTTATAATCAAAAATTATCGACTTTGCTTCTAAAGAATTATATATTTTAGTTTTGGGTAGTTTCATTTGGATTATTTTGATGATTCTTTATATACCATTCAGATTTTAACTTAATTATAGAATTTCTAACTTCATCCACAAACTCATTTCTTTGTTCGTATTTAATCTTTGATGTTTCTATTGGTTCTCCTATTCGTAATTCTAAAGGATATTTACTCAATTTAAATCCTTTTTTCATGGCTTCTCGAGTTCCACACATAGCTACTGGAACAACAGTAATTCCCATATTCATAGCCATTATAAGTCCACCCTTTTTAAAAGGTAAAATTGATCCATCAAATGAGCGGGTGCCTTCAGGATAGATAATAATTGAACGTGGATTTTTTTCCATTGAATATTTTGCTTTAGCTAAAGATTCCATTGATTTTTTATGATTACTTCTATCAACAAAAAAATGTCTACCTGCTATCATAGCTAACCCAAATAATGGAATCCTTTTTAACTCAATTTTAGATATAAAAACAATATGATATGGTAACCCTGCAAAAACTAAAAGTATATCTAATGCAGATTCATGATTTGATGCAAAAATATAATTAGAATTTTTTCTTAATTTATCTAATCCGTGAACTGAATAATTTATAACTCCAATTTTTAATAAAGTCTTTGCCCATTTTTGTCCTATCCATCCAAAAAATTTTCCTCGCCATTCAAAAATTGAGCCAAAAATACCTATTAAAGAAAAGATAATTGTCCAAATGAGAACATTAAATAAAAACCAGAATGAGATAAAACTAATCTATAACCTCCGAACCAAAGTATGGCTGTAGAGGCTCTGGAATTGATATTGTACCATTCTTATTCTGGTAAGATTCAAGAATAGCTACTAGTAATCTTGGCGTTGCTAAGCCACTGCCGTTAATTGTATGAACTAGTTCAACTTTATTATCAGAATTTCTTCTAAAACGAATATTCCCACGTCTTGCTTGAAAATCTTCAAAATTACTACATGAAGAAACTTCAAGCCATTTTTGTTCACCAGGTGCCCAAAGTTCTAGATCATAGCATTTGGAAGCAGCAAAACTTAAGTCACCAGTACAAAGCTCTACCAAACGATATTTTAAACCTAATGATTGTAGAATATATTCTGCGTGAGTTGTCAACAGTTCAAGAGCTTCATATGATTCTTCAGGCTTAACTAACTGAACTAATTCAACTTTATTAAATTGATGTACTCTTAAAAATCCTCTAGTATCTTTACCATAAGAACCTGCTTCGCGACGAAAACATGCTGAGTAAGCAGTATAAGATATTGGGAGTTGATCTTCGGAGAGTATTTCATCAGAATGTATGTTAGTAAGTGGAACTTCAGCTGTTGGTATAAGCCAAAGATTATCTTTTTCTGAAAAATACATATCTTCAGAAAACTTTGGTAATTGACCAACTATTTTTACCGAAGAAGGTTTTACTAAAAATGGTGGGAAAATTTCAGTGTAACCATGCTTGATTGTTTGTATGTCAAGCATATAATTAATTAAAGCACGTTCCAACTTTGCTCCTTTGCCTATAAATAAAGGAAAGCCAGAACCTGAAATTTTTGCACCTCGCTCAAAATCAAATAAGTTTAGTTCTTTACCAAGTTCTAAATGAGATTTAATTTTAAAATTTAATTCTTTAGCTTCACCACATTCACGAACAACTTTATTACAACTATCATCTATACCTTTCGGAACATACTCATTTGGTAAATTTGGCAAACTAAGTAGATTTGTATCTAAAGATTCTTTTAATTGATTTACTTTTAGTTCAATCGACTTAATATCTTCACCAACTTTACGCATTGCTAAAATTTCTTCATCCGCACTTATATCAGCTTTCCTTGCTTTAGCTATATCTTCAGATACTTTGTTACGTTTGGAGCGTAATTCATTTACTTTCGAAAGGTTGAATCTATATTCTTTATCTAGTTCTAATATAGTTTCTAAAGAAATTGAATTATCTTTAAGAGCTAACCTTTCTTGGACTAGCTTAGGTTCTCTTCTTATTAATTCAATTGATATCATTTAACTTTAGCTGAATGTTGGTAAACAATCTTCATTCATTTCATTTAAGTTTGAGTGACAAGTGTCTTTATTAGATATATATTTTTCACCTTCTGCCCATTTAATATTAATTGATGGATCGTCCCATTTAATTCCATACTCATCTTCAGGATAATAAAAATCAGTACATTTATAATTAAAAATAGCATTTTGAGATAACACATAATAACCGTGAGCAAATCCAGGAGGCACGTAAAATCTCAAATGAGATTTATCATCTAAAATTGCTGTAACACTCTGACCAAATGTAGGAGATCCTTTTCTAATATCAACTGCAACATCAAATACTTTTCCTAATGTAACCCATGCTAGTTTACCTTGTGGATTATTTAGTTGGTAGTGAAGTCCACGCAAAACACCTTTTGAAGATTGAGATTGATTATCTTGAACAAATTTCATTTTAAGATTATTATCCTCAAAAATATTTTGCTTAAATGATTCAAAAAAATAACCGCGATTATCTTTATGCACTTCTGGTTTAATTTTCATTACACCCGGTATGGCAGTAGATTCAAATATCAATTGATGGCCTTTCGACCAACATTATCGTAATTAAATTTTAGAGCCTGAAGATTTTCAACACTCAAAATATTTTTTGTATCTAAAACTGTAGGTGCTTTAAGTAAATGTTTTAATTCTAAAAGATCAATACCTCTAAATTCATTCCATTCTGTTAATAGAATCAGTGCATCAGCCCCCCTAGAAGCCTCCTGCCAATTATTAAAGTAATTTATATTCAATTTAAGAGATTTAAAATTATCCATAGCAACTGGATCATAAGTATTAATTATCGCGCCCTCTTTAATTAATTTAGGAATAATAATAGTTGAAGCAGCATCTCTAATATCATCAGTTTGAGGTTTAAAAGCCAAGCCAAGGACTGTAATAGTTTTATTTTTTATTTTATTATTTAATAATGATTTCAACTTAGCAACCATTCGCAATTTTTGTTCATTATTAGTTTTAATTGCTGCTTCAATTGTATTCATTCTAATATTGTTTTGATTTCCTGTATTAACTAATGCAATTGTATCTTTTGGAAAACATGATCCTCCAAACCCTGGGCCTGGGTGTAAGAATTTTGGACTAATTCGACCATCTTGACCCATTGCTTTTGAAACAATATGAACATCAGCACCAACCGAATCACATAAATTTGCTATCTCATTTATATAACTAATTTTTAGAGCTAAAAAAGAATTTGATGCATATTTGATCATTTCTGAAGTTTCAACATTTGTGTTTATTATTGGTGTTTCATTTAAGAAAAGTGGTCTATAGACATCTTGCATTATTTTAAATGCTTTTTTTGATCGTGATCCAATTACAATACGGTCAGGAATAAGAAAATCCCTTACAGCTGCACCCTCTCTCAAAAATTCAGGATTAGAAACATAATCAAATTCTATTGCTTTACTATTTAATTTAATAATTTCTTCTATCTTTTTTCCTGTGCCAACGGGAACAGTGCTTTTTGTACAAATAATCTTATATTTATTTAAATTCTTTCCAATTGTTTTTGCAACATTTTCTATAGCAGTAAGATCTGAATCACCATTTTTACTTTGTGGCGTTCCTACTGCAATAAAAATGATTTCAGATTCTTTAATAGCTTCATTTATACGACTACTAAACTTCAATAAACCTTTTACACTATTCCTTTTAACAATAGTATCTAATTCAGGTTCATAAATTGGAATCTCACCTGAATTTAATTTTTTTATTTTATTTTTATCAATATCAACACACGTTACATCATGACCAAAATCTGAAATTCCTGCTCCAGTCACTAATCCAACATATCCTGTTCCTATAATCGTAATTTTTCTCATTATTTTATTTATATAAGTTAATTATGATAATCCTTTATTTCTTCTTGAAATCCATTCCATAGTAAAAAGTAACAAAATAAAACATAAAAATAATTTATTTTGATTGAATCTAATATGATTTGCTTTTATTTCGCCTTTAACTTTTTTTGAAATTGAATTAAATAATACTCCTCTTTCGTTCCAATTATAATAATTACCTTTTGATTTAGTTGATAACGACTGTAATAATTTTTCATTTAGATATACATTACTTAACTCGATTTGGCTTTCAACTACTTTAAAATTTCCTTTTTGAATTGGCACCTCATTTGAATTCATAAATATTTGAAAATTATATTGCCCCTTAGTTGGGGCTCTAAATTCACCTTCCCATCTATTAGACTGTATATTAAAGGTTATTTCTTTAGATAGAAAATTAGATTCATCATTATTTATCTGAATATTAACTGATTCATTTTGATTTAAATTTTCGAATGGTTGAGTTCCAGTAATATTTATGATTTCACCTTGTTGATACAAATTTTTATTTAAACGAAAATATTTTTCATTAGCACCCTCAGATTTCAATAACCATTTTGTAGATTTATCTAAAATTTTAGTAAAGAGATTCTTTTTAGGATGATCAATCTTATAATAATATAAAGAGTGAATATCTATTGCATTAAATATTGTTGATCTAGTTTCTCCAATTTGAGTTTGCAACCACATAGGCGATCCTGAATCAAATATTGCCAATGAGTCTGAGAGCTTACTTTTACTTACTAAATTATATTTTTGAATTAGAGGAGGTAAATCTAATTGATTGTTGATATTACTATTAATAAACTCCCAAAATAGACCATCTAAATTATCTATAGTATCAATTACACTGGCACCTAAAATTGATGTAATACCGTCCAATGAATTATTATTTTGATTAGGACCAACTACTAACATTATTGCAGACTTTTGGGACAATATTTTTTTTCCTAAAATGCGTATAAAGTTTTCTGAAAGCGGCTTAATTGGGTAATTATCAAAAATAATTAATTCATACGAAGTTGACCAAAAAGATTTTATTTCTGGTTTAAACTTAGTTTCATTCATTCTAACAAAATGTTCAAGTTCAATTCTTGGATTATTTTTTAGTACTTTTTTGAAAATTGATGTATTTTTATTTGGACTTCCTGTTATTAGAGCAGTTTTATATTTGTCTTTAAGAACTAATACATCAAAAATTTGACGATTATTAATAATGTTTATTTCATCTTTAATAGAAGAAATTCTTATTTCGTAATTTTGTTGGCCTATCTTTTGTGGCTGAAATTGAAAATTAATATCTTTCTTTGAACCTTGTCCAGAAAGACGAACATATTTAGATGCTAATAATTTTTCATCATTATATATTGATACGCTTAACCTTTCTTCAATATCACCAATGGATTGAATAATTGTACGTACATTAAAAGCTTCATTTTTCAAAACAACAGTTGGAACATCAATTGATTGAATAGACACATCAACTAATCTACTACTCTCACCAATACCTACTGTATGTATTGGAATTTCAATTTTTTCTAATTCTTCATTTAGACTGGAGCCTTCAGTTATTATTCCATCTGAAAATATAATTGCACCTGCAAAATCTTGAATGTTATTTTGTATCTCTTTTAAAATATTTCCTAAATTTGTTGTAACTCCACTACCATTAATAGATTCTATTTTTTTACTATTTATTTTATTTATTTTATGATCAAATAAATAAAATTGGAATGGAATATTATCATCAATTAATTTATCTTTTATTTGATTTAAACCTGATCTAATTGCATTAATTGAAGGGGTCTTATGGTTTTTTATACTTGCAGAATTATCTACAAATATAGCCCAATCTAAGCTTTTATCTTTTTTTGAATTAATTATTAATTCAGGATTTAAAAGTAAAAAAAATAAATTAATTAAAATAAAGATTCTTAAAATAATCAATGCTTTATACCATTGATTATTTTTTAAAATTGTATATATATAACATAGCAATCCAAATCCAAAAATTATTCCAACAAAAAAAATACTATCAATTGTATGTAAAAGACGAAAGCTCATTGTTTATGCTAATTTCATATTTGGTAATACAGGAAAGTCAATTGGCGATACAAAGCCTTTTTTTAAATAAAGCTCACCTAAATAAGCAATCATAGCAGCATTATCAGTGCATAGTGAAAGTTCAGGGAATATAACTTTTTTATTTTTCATAGTTTGATTAACAAACTTTCTTAATTTTTGATTTGCGGCTACACCCCCTGCGATCACGCATGTTTTACAATTAGTTTTATCCATTGCCCATTTTAACTTTGTTATCAGAGTATCAATTATTGCAGCTTGATAACTAGCAGCTATATCTTCTTTACATAAAGATTCTTGCTTTTCCACATAATATAGCAATGATGTTTTGAGGCCACTAAAACTAAATTCTAGATTTTTACTTTGCATTAATGCTCTAGGAAAACTTATTGACTTTTCATTCCCTGTTTCTGCGAGTTTCTCTATTTCTGGCCCACCAGGATATCCAAGTCCAAGAATTCTTGCACCTTTATCAAATGCTTCACCAGCAGCATCATCCCTAGTTTCACCCATTAATTTGTAATCATTCAATCCTTCTACAAACCAAATCTGAGTATGGCCACCTGATACTAAAAGGCAAATAAATGGATATTCAAGCTTAGGGTCAGCAAGAAAATTTGCAAAGATATGTGCTTCTAGATGATTTATACCAATTATTTTACAATTAAGACCTTGAGCTAACCCTTTAGCAAAGCAAACTCCCGTAATCAATGTTCCAGCAAGACCCGGTCCTTGTGTTACAGCTATTCCTTGAATTTCAGACTTAGCAATTTTTACTTTATTTAAAGTATAGTCAACCATATCATTTAATAGCTTTTCATGCTCACGAGAAGCTATCTCAGGTACTACCCCACCATATTTTCTATGAATTGTTTGAGTACTTACTTCTGAATGTAAAATTTTAGAATCCTTAGAAACTGCTACTGCAGTTTCATCGCAGGACGTTTCAATTCCAAGAACAATCAATTAGGCCTCTTAGTTACTACTAACTCAATATTTTGAGGAGATAAGTCCATCCAACTAATTACATTTTCTGGTGTTTTTACATTTAAATCATAAAATTGTTTATTTGAATTCCAATCATTAAAATCAACTGAAATAATCAAGTTTTCTGGTTTTAAATTTGAAATAAATTCAGTACCTCCAATAACTGTTAACGATACAGTTTGCGGACTTACAAAAGCTTGAATATTTTTTTTTACATTAAAGATTTGGACTGGTATTTCACTAATAATTCTTTCACTAATTGATTGAACACTTTGCTTAAAAGAGACAGACTTTGGTGTAAACTCTAATAATTGACCACTTTCTGATTTTAGTGATAATATAATTGAGATTGATGAATTAGCATTATTTATAGTATCAGATATAGTTGACACTGTAGAAATGGTTTCTACTATATTTCTTGATCCTGCTATTTTAACTTTATTTGGGGAAACTATTGGTTTTCCTACTAGTGCAAAACCTGGAGCAGTTTTTATTTGTATTTGCGGTACAACATAGACAGTTTTTTCTTTATACTCATCTAAACTAATATGTATTGATTTAGGATATATAACTTCAACATAACTAACATCAAAATTTGAAGGAATTGAAACTTTTTGAGGATATCGTTCAAAATAATCATTTAAAATAAAATCATATTCTTCTGAAATTCTCTCAAGATCTAACACGAGTTTAAATCCTGGAATAAATCGACTTAGTAAAATTGTTTTAAAAAGTGATCTACCAGTACCTTTTAATCTTACCTTCGCATATTCTGGAACTTCTTCTTTTAAGGCATGTCTTGCAGGTAGATTCCTAGCTTCAACTGGCATATCTACTACCATAAGGTATGTATTTTTACTAATTACAAATATCCAAAGAAGACTTGCTAAACATATAGCGCCAAATCGAATACCCATTTTTTGCCATGAGAGGAAGGTCTTCAAATTATTTAGTTTATACCCCTTCCCCATAATTATAACAAAATACTTTTACGGAGACTATTCTTCCGTTAATTCGCCACTTTCTTCAGTTTCTTCTAAGTCATTATTATCTGAACTATCAATAGGAATTTGAATTTTTTCACCTACAGGTGCAGATTGGTTATCTAAGAACTCTTTTACATCATCTTTTTGAAAGGGAACATCAGAACTTAGTTCATCAACGAAAACAATTACTTTTTTATCATCAGGTTTCACTTCCATAACCACTCCACTAACAAGCTGACCAGCTTTATATTTAGCTGTGAGCTCTTTTCTTTGACGTTTTGATTGTCGACCAAAAGGTATAAGACCTTCTACTTCTTGTTCAAGAAGTAAAATTATACCTTTATCAAGTATTCTAACTATTTCACCTTCTACTTTTTTCCCGGTCTCAAAGACTTTCACTAATTCTGGCCAAGGATCTTCTTCAACTTGTTTTAAACCTAGTGAAATACGTCTGCTCTCTCGTGAAACCTCTAGAATACGAACTTCTACTGCTTGTGCTTTTTCAACAATCTCTTTAGGATGTCTAATTATCTTTGTCCATGAAAAATCGGATACATGAATTAAACCATCAATACCCTCTTCTAGTTCAACAAAAGCACCAAACTGTGTCAAATTAATAATTTTACCAGGAACAACTGTACCAACTGTGTATTTTTCTTCTATTTGACTCCAAGGATCGTCTAATAATTGCTTAGCACCTAAACTAATTTTGTGTTCTTCTGAATCAATTGAAAGAACAACAGCCTCAACTTCATCGCCAAGAGAGTATATTTCAGATGGATTTTTAACATGTCTAGTCCATGACATTTCAGAAACGTGAACTAATCCTTCAACACCAGGTTCGATCTCAATAAAAGCACCATAATTAGTCATACTAACAATTTTACCAATTACTTTAGTTCCTTCTGGATACTGACCAGCTACATTTTCCCATGGATGTGGTGTTAACTGTTTCAAACCAAGAGAAACACGTTTTTTATCTTTATCAAAATCAATTATCTTAACATTTAAGGTATCATCCATTCCTATTAATTCAGAGGGATGGTTTATACGACCCCAGCTTAAATCCGTTATATGTAGTAATCCATCTATTCCACCTAAATCTACAAAAACTCCAAAATCAGTAATGTTTTTAACACGACCTTCGACAACTTTACCAACTTCAAGATTAAGGAATAATTCATCTCTCTTCTCAGCAAGGCTCTCTTCTAATATAGCTTTGTGAGAAACAACAATATTTTTTCGAAATTCATTAAATTTGACAACCCGTAAATCTAAGTCTGTATCAATATATTTATCAAAATCTTTCACAGGTCTAACATCTATTTGAGATCCAGGAAGAAAAGCTTGAACTCCATTAAGATCAACAATCATTCCACCCTTTATTCTACGAATAATTCGACCACTAATAATTTCACCTGTCTCATGAATATTTCTTAATTCAATCCATCGACGAAAGAAATCTGCTTTTTCTTTTGATAAAACTGTTTTACCACTTTCATCTTCCATCTTTTCTAAAAAGACATCTAACTTTTCACCAACTTCTGGAAGGGCATCTTCTTTAAATTCATTTCTACTGATTATGCCTTCAGATTTAAATCCAATATCAATCAATACTTCTTTCTCATTCATTCCAATTACACGACCAGTAATAATTTCTCTTTCACTTATATCTGAGAAAGTTGACAAATATCTTTCTTGATCTTCAGGTGAGACTTCTTCTTCAACATTCGAATTCAAAAGGTCTTCAATTGAAACTTGACGAATATCACTAAAAAGGTCTAGTGATAAATAATTTAATTCTTCTTTAATTTCATTAACAGGTACTTCTGGTACCACTTCTTCAGTTTTGGTAGATGTTATAGGCGATTCTTCAACAGATACGCTGACAGGTGATTCTATTGAATCATCAGACTGTTCTATAACTGGTTCTTGTTCTTTTCCACTCATTTTTATTTAGTTCCCTATAGTTATTAATTTTACTCTATTGACAATATATTCAATTTGAGAATTTATAGTCATATTTGTTGTGTCAACTTTTATTGCATCATTAGCTTTTGTAAGAGGTGAATTTTCTCGATTAGAATCAAGATCGTCTCTTTTTTGAATTTCTTTTATCAAAACATCTAATGATTTTTTTTCTCCTAATTTCAATAGCTCTAATTGCCTTCTTTTAGCTCTAATACTCATATCAGCAACCAAAAAAAATTTTATTTCTGCTTCAGGAAAAACAATTGTACCAATATCACGACCTTCAACAACACAATTGTTACTTTTTGCTATTTTTCTTTGGTTTTTAACCAAAAAATCTCTCACTTCTTTAATCGAACTAACAGCACTTACGTGACTAGTTACTGCTGTTTTTCGAATATCATTTGAAACATCTTTTCTATTCAAAAAAACTAAAGTTTTACTTCCACTTTTTTTAAATTTAATTTCCATTGAATCCAAGAGAAAAATTAAACTTTTTTTATCGTTTAAATCAAAATTCTGTTCTAGAACAGATAGAGTTACACATCTATACATAGCACCTGTATCTAAATAAGTAAAGCCCAACTTTTGAGCAACTAATTTAGCGCTTGTACTTTTTCCAGTAGCAGCAGGTCCATCTATAGCAACAATCATCTGATTTTCGTCTCTTAATTAGCCTGAAAGTCTACTAAATTTATTAATTACAACCTATAAGAATGCTATATTGGATTTTTCACAATGATTTTAAAGATTTTAATTCTTTAAAACTTAAATCTCTCCATTTCCCCAAGGGTATTTCACCCAATTCAATTGGACCATATTTTACCCGTTCTAAATTGAATAACTTGCGCTTCATTCTAAAAATAATTCTTCGTACTTCACGCTTCTTCCCATGAAAAAGTCTTAAATGCAATGTTACTCTACCTTTTATTTTTTTTTGATCAACAACTTCAGCTTTACCCCATTCTTTTTGGCCAATATAAACTTTAGAAGCCATCCTCTTAATCTCCCAGCTTTGGAATATTTTATCAATTTGCAATTTATAAATTCTAGGAATCTGGTTTCTTGGATGCATTAATTTATTTGCGAGTTGACCATCATTTGTTAATAAAAGTAAACCAGTAGTGTCTTTATCTAATCTTCCAATCGGAAATAATCTCTCATCAGTATAAATCAAGTCAATAACAGTTTTTCTTTGATGAGGGTCTTTCATTGTCGTGATATACCCTGCTGGTTTATTGAAAGCAATAATTCTTGTTTTAGATTCTATTTTAATTCGCTGATCATCAAAAAATACTTCATCCTCAGATTTGACTTGATACGCTGGGTTTATTTCTAAGACTCCATTAATTGTAACCATTGCATTTTTAATTAACCTATCTGACTCGCGCCTAGAAGCAATGCCCGCTTGTGATAAAAACTTATTTAAACGCATCTATTTGTTGTGTTAAAGCTGGTTGTTCATCTAAAATTTCTGATATTTCTTTTAACTTAGGTAAATCAGCAAGACGACTCAGACCGAATGATTGTAAAAACTGATCAGTAGTACTATACATTAAAGGTCGTCCAGGGCCATCTTCTCTTCCTTTAATCTTAATAAGTGACTTTTTAAGTAATGTTTTGAGGACACCCGCACAATCAACTCCACGTATAGCTTCTATATCTGTACGACTAATAGGTTGCTTATATGCGATTATTGATAGTGTTTCTAATGCGGCTTGAGATAGACTTAGTTGACCTGTTTTATTTAGGAGCCTCCTAACATATAAATCATACTCAGGTTTTGTACGTAATTGATATCCACCAGCTATATTTAAAATATCTATAGCATGGTTATGACTCTCAAATTTTTTTACAAGAATTTTAATACATTCTTCTAAGTCTGGAGAATCGACATCAAAAATTATATTTATTTTTTTTTGCGTTAGTGGCTCTGGACTTGCAAAAAGTAAAG
>CAJJBS010000105.1 GCA_905182385.1 Fidelibacterota bacterium TCS55 | reverse complement strand
AAATACTTCTTCACCAGAATCATCTTGAGCAATAAGTGTCGAAGAAGGTGCAAAAAGCACAAAGACAATTAATATAAAAGAAAATCTTAATATAAGGCTAAATACATGCTTCATAAGCTTATCCAAGTAAATGGTTTTATCGAGGACACAGTGATTTCTCGTAATCATTGCCTCGAATAAATACGTTGTCCGTCTTGAATTTAGCTTTTTTTAATCAAAAAAGGAATAAAACACTTAAAATGATTTATTGTTTTTTTATTGGGTTTTTTAACTATTTTTTTGGAATTGGCGCACCTTCAATCCAAGGAGATCCAGCGTTTTCCATTCGTCTCAAAAGCGATTCAATATCATTATTATTTTGCTTCAATTGTGATTGTATTTTATCTAAACCAATTGCTGCTAATGAGAGATTCTCAATTGCAGTTTTTGTAGGGCCGTACGTAGAATACTCTATAGTCCGATGGACCACTGCCAATCTACTTGTTGCGGTGGGGTTAGTCTTTTCGCCGGGTTGCATTTTTGACCTATTTCCATTTAAATCTTTATCCATCTCTAAAATAGACTCTCTAAGTAATGACAAACGCTTATCGATAGTTCCAACATCACCAGTAGATTGACTTATCGCTTTATGCATTCTATTAACTTTTTTTAATATTTCAGCTACTTCAAACTGAATTGCGGATCCTCTTTTTGCTGTTTGCTCATATTGACGCCAAAACTTAGCAATTTTATCATGAGAATCAGTTTCCAAAGCTCCTTTACGCAAAGGAACAACTTCAAAACTTTTAGAATCAGACACCTTGGTTGTCTTACCATCTAGTTGTCTAAACATTGTCACGCTATATTTGCCAGGTGGTGCTAAAAAACCTGATGTATTATCTGAAGAAACTTGACCTATTATAGCATTTGGCGAAGGATATCGTAAGTCCCAAGAAATACGATGAAAACCTTTAGAGGTTGGACCTTCCAAGCGTCTCACTACATCATTATTTAAATCTCTTACTTCAATAATCACTTTTGGATCTAACTCTCTATTCTCTTGCTCAGCAATTTTCCAACCAGGGAATCCCACAGATTTACCTTTATTCATTAAAGCTAGCTCTTTTTTAGTTCGAATCTCTTTTTTTGATAAAAGGCTTTCACTTAGATGATAAGTAAAAACTGCACCAAAAGGTGGATTTGGCGCTACAAAATAACTATCGCCTTGTGACCCTTTTAGACCATTCCAAGGATCATTAAATCCTAAGTAAGGCCTAGCTATATACCACCATGCTTTTCTTACTGAAAAAAGGGTGACTTTATCCTTCATTTGACTATTTGATAACTCTCTAAATACAGACATATCATCAAAAACATAGAATCCACGACCAAAAGACGCACCCACAAGATCATTCTCTCGCTTATGTATAGCTAAATCTCTAAATGAAATAGTAGGCACTCCACCATTTAATTTCGACCAAGCTTTACCAGAATTTATAGAAAAATAAATTCCATATTCAGTTGCTGCAAAGAATAGATTCTTTTCAACATGATCTTGGACAATACGCCAAGTCAATGTTCTATCAGGGAGATTTGAAGTGATTGATTTCCAGGTTCTACCCTTATCATTACTTACATAAATGTAAGGTTGATAATCGCCATACTTGTGATTGTCTAATACTGCATAAACCTTATTTACATCAAAATTATCTGCTTTGATATCATTCACATAAGCAGTTGCAGGAACTCCGGGTAGTTTTTTTACATCTACTCGTTGCCAAGATTCACCATCATTATCAGTAATATTTATAAATCCATCATCTGTGCCAGCAAAGATCACGCCTGCTTTGACAGGCGACTCTGACAGAGCAGAAATGGTATTATAGTTAGACATTGCGCTAACATCCCAGGCGTTATCCCAACTTTGCTTACTGCCCATTATAGGTAAATCAAATCTATTTTGATCACGTGTTAAATCCTTTGAGATAGGTACCCAGCTATCACCTCTATCATCTGATTTCCAAACACGTTGTGAAGCAAAATACAGTCTAGATGGTTTATGTGGACTAACCAAAATAGGTGCGTCCCAATTAAACCTTTCATAGGACTCTCCAGCCAGTGGTTGAGGCTGAACATCTGTAACCTCTCCTGTAATCATATCAATTCGAGACAAAGTCCCTTGTTGACGCTGACCATACATAATATTAGGGTTACCGGGTTCAGTTGCTGGTTGATGCCCATCCCAATTTAGGACTACACGCCAATGAGAGTTATGGATTCCCTGCCATGTATCAGTTCGAGAAGGTCCACCTTCTGTACTATTATCCTGAGTTCCACCAAAAATATTATAAAATGGCTCCGTATCATCTAAAGCAACATCATAAAATTGCGTCAATGGAAGGTTTGCCATATAGCGCCAAGTTTTTGTGTGGTCAAATGACTCATAAAGACCACCATCAGAGCCTACTAAAAGATAGTCAGGGTCATTTTTCCTGAAAGCTATAGCGTGATTATCTCCGTGCTTGTTTTTTTCATTCATTCGGTAAAATGTTTTACCACCATCATTTGAGATTTGTAATCCCGAGTCCATTAAATAGAGTCGATCAAAATAATGCGGTGACGCATATAACTCTTGATAATAATGTGGCCCAGTTGCACCTGCAACAGCATCAGATTGCTTATTCCAAGTTTCGCCACGATCTTCAGACTTATAGACTCCGCCTGTTCTTCTATCTAATTCAATTGCAGCATACAATATATCAGGGTCATGTTTTGATATGTCTAAACCGATTTTTGCCATATTGGAGGTAGGTAAGCCTTGTGATAATTTCTTCCAAGTCTTTCCACCATCTTCACTACGCTGGATTGAGGTTCCAGGGCCACCGCCCATATAAGCAGCTATAGTTCGATGTCTTTGCCACATTGCCACATAAATACGATCTGGATTTCTAGAGTCTAGAACCAACTCTGTAGCGCCTGTCCATTCATTATCTTTAAGTATTAATTCCCAGTTCTTTCCACCATCGGTTGATTTATAAACACCTCTTTCACCACCCTTACTCCAAAGCGGTCCTTGGGAAGCAACCCATATTATATTTGAATCATTTGGATGAATAACTATTTTTGAAATATGCTCCGAGTTTTTTAACCCCATATTAACCCAAGTATTACCACCGTCTTCAGATCTATAGATTCCATCGCCATACCCAAAATGACGCCCGCCAAGATCTTCGCCTGTGCCTACCCAAATTATATTTGGATTGTTTGGGTCAATCGTCACACAACCAATAGAGTAAGAACCCTCATCGTCAAAAATAGGTATCCATGTAATCCCAGCATTTACGGTTTTCCAAACTCCACCAGAGCCAACAGCTAAATACCATGTATTCTCATCTTCAGGATGTATAGCGATATCTGAAATTCTACCTGACATTAAAGCTGGACCTATGCTCCTAAACTCTAATCCATCGAAATTTTCATCATCCCAAATATTTGATTTCTTTGATTGGCCTAATGTTAATGTGAATAGAATTATATATAATATAAAAGATAAACGTATTGAATTATGCATTTGAACTTCCTCAATGGTTAAGAGGAATATAAATATTGAAAGAAGAAGAACTAAAGAAAAAATAGATTTATTTTATTTGAGCAGAACCATCTTTTTGGTTTTAATAAAGTCACGTGTCTGAATCTGATAAAAATAGATACCAGCTGATACAAGAGATCCTGCATTATTACGCGCATTCCAAGTCATCGTTTGATATCCTGCGGACATCTCTTTACCTGAAAGATCGGCTACTCTTCTTCCCATAATATCATAAATGATCAGATTTACATAGGCATCTTTTGGAAGATCATAGTTAATTGTTGTTACAGGATTAAAAGGATTAGGATAATTATCATGCAATGCAAATTCACTTGGTACCGGTGTAATATCCATGACTTCACTACCTGCGCTTAGTATCACGTTGTCCTTACCAATGAACTGAAAGGTTAAATTAACCGCGAGATCATTTTTCTGTAAATGTTTAGTACTAATACTAATTGGTTGATTATTTTCTTCAAAATAACCAATCTGATAGACTAATCGACCATTTAATGTATCCACATTAGATAAGGCCAGCCCTTCATCACTCATGCCCTTTTCATGGGCTATATTGAACTGAATATCTGATGCTGGATAATCCAGTATGAACTCTATCGCCTGCGTTCCTTTTGGTGGATTAAAAACGATATGATCAGGCTCAATAGAAGCATTTAACGCAGCGCCTTGATCTGCGATCATTTTTGTCTGCTGTTTACTTGATTTGTTTGTATTCCAATGCCACATGCGCGTGAAGGCCATTGCATCGTATATATCATAGATTCCATTCGCTTCTAGTTTTAGATTAGGAACCATACCGATTGTAGGACCTAACTCTAGACCGATGTCTCCTGTAATCCATCCGTTAATAAAGGTATTCAAATCTGTCACGCTAATATTACCATCGAGGTCATAGTCACCTAATAACGATACATCGTATTCATATACTAAGTCATTTGATACATTTCCAGCTTTATCAGTTAATTCAGAAATTTTTATAGAAATTTTATCTGCGCTAGTAAAAGGATTAGAAATCATGACTTTAATTGGGGATATTAGATCTTCACCAGTATTAATATTTAGAAATAAGGAGTCATTAATAGTATCTCCTATCTTTGATTCCACTTTAGCTGTAGCAAAGACTATTGGCTCTGATAAGGTAAAATATATTTCAGCATCATCAAAATATGGCAATAAACCACCATCTTCTAAAGAGATAGAAATAATGCTGGGTGATGTAAAATCAGCAACAAGCCCATTGCTTGAAGCAATCTCACTTATATTGCCCACTTTGTCAACTGCTCGCACAGAAATATAGTAACTATTTCCGTCTTTTAATAAATCACCTAAAACTATATAATTAACATTATTGTTATCTGTCCATGGAATAACATCTAAAGAATCTCTGCTAGTACCAATTGCATACTCATAATGACTGATCCCACTTAAAGAGTCAGCAAAGTCACTCCAACTAGCATAAATTGAATCTGTATTAACAAAAACCATATCTCCATCAATTCCGTCAACAACAAGTCCAACATTAGGATTCTCTTGGTCAGAAATTATACCATTAGAGCTTATGGTATCAGATATATTACCTATTTTATCAATGGCTTTGACTGATATATAATATACTTGAGAATTGATGAGTTCGTAGCCAGTGTAAGTGAAGGATGTATCCAGTCCATTACTAACCCAACTTTTAACATCCGCGCCGTTTAATGTGGTGCCAATTGCATAATGATAATCAATAATACCGCTCACAGGATCACTAAAGCCACTCCAATTACCCAAAAAAGTATCCTTAGTAGCAGTATAGTCTAAATCAATACTTATTCCATCATTGACAGAACCAACAATTGGAGGCAGTAGGTCTACAGTTACGCCATCTCCTTTTATTACTGAAGATACGTTCCCTGCTTTATCAACAGCTCTAACTGAGGCAAAATATGAAAAGCTATCTTCTAAATTAAGATTCTTTAAAATTGTAGATGAATTGTAAGAGTATGACAATGAATCTATTTTAAGCCAATTAACTTTATTGCTATCACCCATTGTTGTTCCAAGAGCTAATTCATAGCTATCAATTCCTGAAAGAGTGTCAAGTTGTGTTGTCCAAAATATACTTAATGAGTCAATTGAGTTAATAAATTCAATATTTTTATTTTCTCCTTCATAAACACTATTAACTTGAGGAGAGATATTATCAATAGTAATATTTCTATTTTTGCTAAGTGAGTTTAATTCTCCTGGGTTTGGTAATGTTAATGTGGCTGGATTGTTCACTTTATCATTAATGCTTCCACCGTATAATACTAATGAAGAGGATGTTTTATATTTAAGTTTTTTAACATTATGATTTGAATTAATGATGTATCTAAAAACCATACTATTAGTTCCGCTGCCTGTTGAAAAATCGATAAAAGCATCAATCTCTCCAGTCTCTAATAATAAAATAGGTGTCCCTGTAACGTATACCGTATCACTAAAAGTGACGATTATATTAATAGTTTCACTAACATTATAAGCTCCATCATTTTTATCAGAACTCACAGATAGAACAATCGGACCATTTGTATCAACAATCAAATCTTTATTGGCACCTAAAGAGCTTGTAGCAGCTGTAGCAGGTAAGGTCAATTTGGCTGCGTTGCCTGAAGAGTCTTTAAGTGCTCCATCATTTAATTTTAGCGCTGAAGTATTTGTATAATCTAAATCACCAGTATTTTGCCCAGATCCTATAATGTAATTAAAAATTATATTTTTAGTACCGTTACCACTCACATAATTAGCCAATCCATCAATATTACCTGTTTCTAAGGTTAATTGAGGTGTGCCTGTAACTACAATAATCTGAGTAAAAGACACACTGATTGGTATTGTATCATTTATACCATAATAGCCATTTGATTTAGTAGACGTTAATAATCTGACAGTGGGGGTATTGCCATCAATAATTATTGATTTATTTGCTCCCAATGAATTAGTTGAAGATGGTGAAGCCAAAGTCAAAGATGCAGAATTACCTGCCACATCTTTAATAGAACCATTATTTAGAACCAAAGAAGACGTGGACTTATAATCAAGATTTGTCGCAGTATCACCTTCAGCAACTATATAGTTAAAAACCAATGTATTACTACCTGAACCTATAGCATAGTTTATAACTGCATCTGTTGAACCTGTTTCAAGAGTTATCTGCGGTGTACCAGTTACAAAAACTTCTTCATTAAATATGGTTGTTATCTGAACCACATTACCTATGCCATAAGTTCCATTTGCGCTAATGGATGAAATAGATGAAACTGCTGGTACTGAATTATCATTTAAATTAATAGAATTATTGCTTTGTGAGGTACTGGCTTCGTTGTTATCTGAATCATAAATAGAATCATCTTTTGGGTTTACTACCAAAAGTTCATAGCCATTTGGATTATTTGAAATATTGATTCCAAGTGTATAAACATTACTACTTGATGAAATACTAGTTGGCGTCACACTTCCAAGCAATGCTACACCACCACTTAAAGAAAAGGAGAAGTCACTAGCCTCTAAGGATCCACTGCCACCTGCTGCATTAAAAACTGCTTCTGAAAAGGTAACAGAAACAGTAGTGTTATCAGAAGCTAAAGAAGTAGATAAAATTACTGGCACTACTTCATCATATAGGTCAACAACATTATTACTCTGTGAGGAGATAGCTTCATTACCAGAAGCATCATAAATAGAGTTGCTGGAAGGATTAATGACAAGTTCTTCTTTACCATTTACTGAGCCAGACAAAGCGATTCCTAATGTAAAAATATTACCATTAATCGCAATACTAGATGGAGTCGTACTAGAAAGTGAAGCTGTGCCACCTGAAATAGAGAAAACAAAATCGCTAACTTCTAAATTGCCACTTCCACCATTTGTATTAAATACACCTTCAGACATTGTAATTGAGATTGTACTATTGTCTGCCGACAAGAATACCGAACTTATTGATGGTAAAAGTTGATCCTTCAGATTTTTCAAACCAGTAGTGTTTGAAGCTAGCATAACATTTCCTACCTTATCAAAGATGCTAGAGCCATCAATAGGAGATATTGAAATAGTTTCGACACCGCTTGGGGTGCTGTTTATGTTCAAGAAAACTCTTATAACAGATTCTCCTCCAGTTAAAGCACTTGCACTCCCTTGAGCTGTATTATCGTTCTTTTTTAAACTGTTAATACTCACTGAAGATGCATTACCATTATTTTGATTAAATGTTATAGCAAGGTCACTTATTAAAATAGGAGCATTTGCATTAGTATTAGCATAAACGGACTCACTCATTGTTATATCAATAAAATTATTAGAGCCATCAACTAATGAGCTTGAAATCACAGGTAGGACCTTATCGTTAAGAGTAATGTTATTATTATTCTGAGATGTGGATGCCTCATTTCCAACTAAATCGTAGATCCCATCATCTTTAGGATTAATCGTTATTGTCTCTTGACCATTAGGTGCTCCCGAAATGCTAAGACCTAGTTTATATACATTGCTATTTTTTAATAGACTCGAAGGTGAACTATTGGAAAGTGTTGCAACACCACCTGAAATAGAAAAAGAAAAGTCAGACATCTCTAAATTACCACTGCCGCTTGTAGAATTATATACAGCCTCAGAAAAAGTAACAGATATAGCGCTATTATCTGATGCCAAGCTAATACTTGAAATAATCGGAGATGTTTTATCTTTTAAAGCAATTGTATTATTATTTTGTGCAGTATCCCCTTCATTCCCTCCAGCATCATATATACTATTGTCTAAGAATGAAACTTTTAATACCTCACTTCCATTTGCAGTACCTGAAAGAATTAAAGACAATGTATAAACATTGCCGTTATTGGAAATTTCGCCAGGATATGAGCTTGAAAGACTAGCTGAGCCACCACTAATAGATAGTTTGAAATCTGTGTTCTCCAAAGCACCACTGCCGTTACTTGTATTGTAAATTGCTTCTGATATTGTTATATAAATTGCACTGTTATCAGAAGCAATTGAGATAGCTGTAATCGTTGGCGGTGCTTTGTCTTTTAGATTAGCACTATTATTACTTTGGCTTGTTATTGATTCATTTCCTAAGGCATCGTAGATACCATTATCTACTGGATTAACAGTTATTACCTCTGCGCCCGTTGGTGTTCCAGAGATACCTAGGCCTAATGTATATACATTCCCATTTGAGGAAATACTGGTTGGCGTAGCGCTGGAAAGGCTGGCTGTACCCCCACTGATCGTAAAAGTAAGATCAGAGGCTTCTAGTCCGCCACTACCACCATTGGTATTATAAACGGCTTCAGACATGGTTACCGCAATTGTACTGTTATCAGAAGCAATTGAGATAGCTGTAATCGTTGGCGGTGCTTTGTCTTTTAATGTTTTTGCACCCGTACTTTCACTTGAGCCCATCGCCTGTCCTGAAGCATTATAAATACTTGAACCATTAGTAGGTGTTATTGTGATTGTTTCTACTCCACTTGGAGTGCCAGAAATATTTAAGAATATCCTAATAATTGTTTCACCGCCTGATAATGAAGTTGAGCTGCCCTCAGAGGCATTATCGTTCTTCTTAATACTACTAATACTGGCAGCTGTAGCATTGCCATTGTTTTGAGCAAACGTAAGATTAAAATCTGATACTTCTAATGCCCCACTTCCACCATTGGTATTGTATATAGATTCACTAAGTGTAATATCTAGATAATTATTATCTAAAGATAAAGATGAAGAGACTATAGTTGGAGTTGCAGCTGCATAGGTAATACTACCATTCCATACTCGCGGAGAAAAGCCATAGCCATTACCACTCCAATTACCAGTATTTGGTGAAATATCACTAGTACCATAACCTTCATAAATTTTCAGATCAGAGTTTTGGGCAGCTACATTACCAACGCCTGTACCATTCGTATAATTAAGACTAGAAACATTATTTGCACCACCTGTATTAGCAAAAAACATTGTGTAAGTGCCTTGCGCTAAAGTAAAATTAGTAGAAAAGTTTTGTTTGCTTGTACCTGAAATCGTTGCACTAGCGACTTGAGTCCAACCTGTACCCGGCGCATTACCTATCGCGCCATCACGTACCCAAACACCAGCTCCACCTGTTGTGCCAAAATTGCCTGCCATGGATGAAACAGTTATACCTCCAGACTTTAGTACATCTACCTGGAAGTAGTTACCACTGTAACCATTATTATTATTAAAAGTAGTTTCTAAAGTTTCAGAAAGATTATTTTGATTTCTTTCCGCGCCTGAGCTATTACTATTATTTAGATTTTTTTTGATCAAAATTCGAAACTAAGAATCACAGAAAAGATCGATCTAAGGATGAAGACCCTGTAAAAACAACGCCGAAAAATGAGCCTTAAACGAAAATTTTTTCTGTTTAAACA
>CAJJBS010000104.1 GCA_905182385.1 Fidelibacterota bacterium TCS55 | reverse complement strand
CCTCCGACCAAAAATATTCCACTACTGGGTAGATCTGGAGGTTCAGGAATATCGGCATCACCACCAGCCTGCATCGCTGCATAACCTCCACCTGCTAAAACTAAAAGGATTAAGGTCCTTCTAAGCCACTTACTTCTCACTTTTTTATTGGATTTTTCTTTTACTTCTTCTAGCGTTTCTAAACCAGCAGCTACTAATAAATCAAAAGGAGGTTCGAGCCCCACTAATTCCCAGCCAATGATCTGAATTTGTGTTTGAAGGCTATCCCCTTCACCTTTATAAGTTTTACTCACTATTTTTTCAGTTTCTCCTGATTCTACTGTAAATAGTCTTGCTTCAATAGTATACATATCTTCAATCTTTCCAAAAGAAGCCGTGACCATTTTTTGAACACCAAGAATATTACCAATCTTAGCTGCGCATTCCTGAGAGGTACAACTAGAATCTTGAAGTCCTTGTTCTTCCATAATCTCACTCATTTGATTTTTTTCTACCATAATAAGTGCTTTGGTTTGTATAAGTTCAGATTCTAGTTTTTGAGTTAAAACTTGAGCTTCTTGGATTGTAATCCCAGAGCCTTCAAACGTCAGAACCGCTGCCGTTGATTTACCTTCTTTAAGTCCTACTTGGATTCCTTGTCCTGTTACGATAGACAAAATAAAAATAATTAATAAATTAATTTTTATTTTATGCATAAAAGACTCCTACCATTTTTTATTACTTCATCAAAAATACTCTTAAACTTATAATATTAGCAATGAAAGTGTAGAACAAAAAAAGAGGGATTGATATCAATCCCTCTCTTAAGTTTTGAAAATATTTAATTAAAAAATTATTTCAAGAAAATCATTTTCCGAGTCTTATTTAAGACAACCTTACCTTGTTCATTTCGTATTAAAGCATGATAGAAATAAACACCAGTTGCAACTTTAGCTCCTATATCATTACGTCCATTCCATATAAAGTTATAATAACCAGCTGGACGTCGCTCATTAGCCGCAAGTCTTGTGATCTCTTCTCCTAGTAAGTTGTAGACAATAAGGTCGACTTGGGCATCTTGCTCTAAACTAATCATGATTGAAGTTTGAGGATTAAATGGGTTCGGATAATTTTGCGCTAGAGTAAATGCGTCTGGATAAAGATTTATACCTGCATTATTATCTTCAACAAATTTCTTTGTACCAACCACTAAACGTAAATCTTGCTTTAAATAATTCTCAGGACCTGTGTTAGCAAAGCGATATGTGCTTTCCCATTCCAAGTTCTTAGCTTGCTTCGTGGTTTTATTAATCAAGAAGACATCATATTCTTGAGGAATATAACCTAAGCCTTCAAAAGTAATATAAGTCCGTAAACCATTTGTTGGTGAATAGACTTGGAGGTCCCAGTAGTGCCCTTCTTGATTTGGCTTACGAATATCTTTTGCATAGAGATCGGGAGAAGCTTCTCTTTCACGGTTATCTACACGAAGACTAAGATTTCCTGGTACAACTGGTGGTTCAAACTCATCCAAACGATCATAGCCATCCTTTGCCATATGCCTAACACCCACTGCATTCATTTCATCACGTGCTTCACCTGAAGTAGCCCTAATATCAATAACCCATTCATCTAAATCCATTGGAATATTATCAATATTTGCTATAGACTTGGCCATTTTACCAAAAATAGAACCACGGCCGTCAATATGTAATTCTGTTGCCCCACCTGATTTAAAGATATAACCTTTCCATGGCTCTAGATTTGTACCCGCACTACTCCAACTTCCATTCCATGAATAAATTGAGCCAGCATCATTGAGGCTGCTGCCATCTTCAGTATATACCATAGATAACGGAACTTTAAAATTATAAGGCGTTCCAATGAATTGCCAATTTCCTGGCGATACATCTATTTTATATGGTGGGTCTGTTGATGTAGATACACCTTGTCCAAAATCAAATTGAATGGGCAACTTATCTTCATACTTTGATGGGTCATAAATAAAGAAATAACCATTCCCCATAGTGATAGAAGAAGGGTTTTCTAACCAACCATTATTATAAGCATAAAGACGATAATTAAATCCATCAGAGGGGCCCAACAATGAAGTTATCACTGTCTTTGCATTTCCGATATCAAAAGGTATAGAGAAAAACCAATAATTTGTTGAGTCTGTACCACTACCTGGAACTCCAGATGCCCACTGAGAAGCTGTAGAAATAGAAGATTCGGTTCTTACTTTAACAGATTGAAAAGCCTTATCCTGAGGCCAATAACCATAGTTACCAATATTATCTTCGCTATCTATATAATACTCAAGACCATCTTTTTTAATATCACTGCCAGGTATGTTCACAGGGCCAGCAAGCAGATCTACTGTTACAAAACCTCCGCCACTACCAGCGCGACGATAATGAAGACGACCATAATTCACCCCAGAAGCACCATCTGAAAAACTAACATTAATTGAAGGTGAGGTGGTATTCTCATCAATAGTTGTTAACGGATTTGAATGATTAATATTGGGGGGAGATAGGTCAACTCCAAAATTTGCAGTGTCTGAATTAGTTGAGTTTCCTGCCATATCTATCGCTTCAATCCACCATTCATAATAGCCATCAGATAAAGAAGTTTCTCCATCCACATAAACCTCTCCATCACCATCAAATGTGACATCCGTCTGCGCATACGTA
This sequence comes from Fidelibacterota bacterium TCS55, assembly GCA_905182385.1. Taxonomy (GTDB): domain Bacteria; phylum Fidelibacterota; class Marinisomatia; order Marinisomatales; family TCS55; genus TCS55. The sequence goes on along the minus strand of CAJJBS010000104.1, from coordinate 2,039 downwards.
CCATAAAGGTTGTTGTTTATATAAAGATTCCACTCTTTTATTCCAGAAGGATAGTCACCGCTTTCCTGCCACATAAATTGTGGCTTATCTGAGGTATAAACAATCTCATCGATTGACTCTGGGAAAAAAACAGCAAATTGATCTGGAGGTACATTATCAAAATAAGCTGTAACTGTTTTTGAGTTTTCTTGATTCTCATTTCCTAGCTCATCAATAAGCCAAACTTGAGTGCTAAATTCTCCTGCTTCTGGTACATCAAAACTGAAACTTTTTGAAGTTGGAGTGCTGTAAGAAACTGCATTTGGAAAAGCTATAAATTGATTACTACTATTAACACCATCTGAAATTTCCATGACGGCACCAATCATATCTCGTCCATCAGACCAGTTAGGCGTGGTCCAATCTATTTTAAAGCTTGGATCGTTTGACCAATCGCTTGGGGTTATTACTAAATCCGTAACAGATGGAGGTGCACCTGTGACGATTTCTTCAATAACATATATTTTAGACCTAAGTGAAGCATCTCCCACATCAGCTCTAATACGGAAACGAAATCCCTTACCTTTATTTTCACTCGTTACCTGAAACTTAGCGGAGGCGTCACCACCTTCAGTACTATTATCACCTTTAACTAAACTAACATATTTCTGATTTGGAAATATATCCCAAGAGATGGGCTCACTGCTAGAAACTTGATTCCCATTTAAATCGTTTGTTGAAACAGTAATAGAAATTTCTTGAGATAGGTTCACAAAAGTAGTGTCCATATCTCCATCTATATCATCTTTAAAAGCTAACAAAAATTTACTCGCACCCGTTTCATAAGCGCCAATATCAGGAGCGCCAACACGATAGTACCCACGAATATCTACAACAGGTGCATTACTGTTCCCAAGCTCATCATAGCCATCGTGACTGAAAGCTCCTCCATCTACAGCAATACTATTATTACTAAGTCTAAAATCACCGATAGATGAATTTTTAAATTTAGGACCAGAAACTACATCGAAGGTTAAGCCTTCAAAATTTACATCTGGTTTATTTAAGCCATCATAATTGCCATCATTTTTATCAAAAAGATTATAATCAGAGTCCAGCTCGACTCCAGCATCAAGACCTATGGCAAATGATTGATACTCACTAAATATATTATTATATATATGTACTTGCGCAAATGACGCATTTGTATTGCCACTCATAGCAACCACTTTAAGAGTTTTATTATCATAGAAGGTGTTATTTATTAACAGTGCACGCCCAGAACTTCGACCTCCACTTTCATCGCCATATTCTGGCCGAAGAGTAATAACCGCTTTTTCATTATTAGAGTTATTACTTCCAATAAAACTATTATTTACAAAGAGAGAATTTCTAACAATGATATTTGCTCTCGCATCAATCGCGGCGCCTGAAGAAACACTATTATTACTATTATTATTTTGAGCCATATTTCCATAAAAATAACAGCGATCAAAGATTACAGCTGATTCATTTAAAGGGTCTCCGTTATAACCATCCCATCCCGGCTGAATACTAACAGCTCCACCAAAAGCATTCGCCCCTTCTATGTTATCCATGGCTTGAACTTTATTTCCAAGGAAAGTGCAATCAATAAATTTTGGTGAAATGGCACCTTTCTTTAAAAGGATTTGAATTGCTCCTCCACCACTATGGAATTCAGGCTGCTTAGCTGTATTATTTTTAAATATCACTCTTTCAAAAATTAGTTCAGTTGTTGTTGCAATTAAAATTGCACCACCACCAACCGGTTCATTATTTTGGTTGTACTCACCATTATGGAATTCATTCTGAAAGGTCAAACCTTCAAAAGTGATTTTATCATTATTAACGTCACTCTTCGTAAATTCAAAAAATCTCTGAGAACCATTATCTTGACCATCAAAAATTACATCTTCAGGATTTCCTGTCTCTCCTCTGATCGTTAACTCCATCGATTGGACTTGATTAAATCCATTTGGGTCTTGCATCTCATCATAAAAAATCTCGTAATCTTTGAAACCTACATTGTTATTACCAGA
>CAJJBS010000103.1:928-4117 GCA_905182385.1 Fidelibacterota bacterium TCS55 | reverse complement strand
AAAAATCATCCTCTAATATTAAAAGTATTACAAAAAGCATTTGGCAAAAAATTAGAAAATAAAATGAAACAATTTTCTCTTTTAGAGAGTAAAGACTTTAAAAAATATAAGCGTTATATGATCTACTTATTTAAGAAAGTAAGCTAGTGGAGAGCACTGCTACACATATTATTCCAAAAAAACCAAAGATTCGACTTAAATATGGCGACGATTACAAATTTGTTCAAAATGTAGTTTCAGAGAATAAACTTAATACTGTATGTGAAGAAGCGCGATGCCCAAATATTTATGAATGTTGGGGCAGAGGCACAGCTACAATTATGATTTTAGGAGATATCTGTACTCGTGCATGTGGTTTTTGCTCTGTTAAAACTGGAAAGCCACTTGAAACAGACTCTATGGAGCCAGTTCGAACGGCAATGGCTGTTAAAAAGATGGCTCTTCGACACGTTGTAATAACCTCTGTAGATCGAGATGATTTAAAAAAAGATTATGGAGCAACTATTTGGGCAGAAACAATTAAGCAAATTCATCATCATGTCCCTAAATGTACGGTTGAAGTATTGACACCAGATTTTCAAGGAAATAGCTTAGCCTTAAAAAAAGTTTTTAATGCTAAACCAGAAATTTTCTCTCATAATGTTGAATGCGTTGAAAGAATTAGTAAGAAAGTGCGGGCTCAATCAGTTTGGTCAAGGAGTCTTGATGTTTTAAAGCAATCAGTTATTAATGGACTAAGAACTAAAACAGGAATGATGGTTGGTCTAGGAGAATCAAAGAATGAAGTTATTGAAACTATGAAAGAAGTTGCTGATTTAGGCGTGGAAATCTTTACTATTGGTCAATATTTACAACCTTCAAAAGAGCATCTTCCAGTGACAAGGTATGTGTCAGATGAAGAGTTTCAAATGTATAAAGAAAATGGATTAGAGTTAGGCTTTCGAGTTGTTGAGTCAGGAGCTTTAGTTCGAAGTTCATATCATGCAGATGAACAGGCAAGGCTTGATAAAATAGAAAATTGATTCAAAATAAAAATTTAATTTATATTATAGTCCTAATAGCTGGATTTATTCTTATTTGGAAATTTTATTCAGAACAATCAGTTAGATTCTTTTTTAACTCAAAAAAGGAAATTGAAGAAGAACCTCTAATAATTGTTGGTGGAAAAATAGCGCCAAAGCTAAAAAAAAATATTGAGCATATGGCTTATATTAATGAAAAAACTTGTTTGCAATGCCATGTAAGTGAAAAAAAAATAAATTTTGGATCTGAACCTGTTATAGTAAAAAAAATGCCACATGAATACAGAGATAATTGTGTTTCTTGTCATATTTTACAAAAATGAAACAAAATGGCAGATATATTATATTTCATCTAAAAATATACGCCAAATTTACATATTTATTTCAATGGCATATAGTTTGACTATATTAGTAGTGATATAAAAAAGGATTATCATGACCGACAAAATTAAAAAAGAATTGAATGAAGATTTATTAGAGGGTACTGAGTCTTATCCAGTTATGCCGCTTAGAAATACGGTTTTATTTCCTCAGCAAGTAATCCCTATATATATTGGCCGAGATAAATCATTAAAGTTAATTAATGAACTTCCTTCAAAGAATAAACATATTGTAGTCGTTGCACAAGAGGATGGTTCAATTGAAGATCCAGAGCCAGATGAAATGTATTCTTTTGGTACCCTTGCAGTTGTACTTAAAGTTTTTGATATGCCCGATAATAGTAAATCAGCAATTGTCCAAGGTATTGATCGTGTTAAAATTTTAGACTTTAAAGAAAAAGAACCTTATTACCGTGCTGTGGTTCAAAGAATGAGTGACAGTGGTTCATCAGATGATATCAAGTTAGATGCTCTTGCTAATAACTTGAGACAAGTATTTACTGAATTGATACAAGTTGCACCTAACTTAAGTGAAGAACATACAGGTATGCTTTCAAATATACAGAAGCCTTCTAGGTTAGCTGATAGAGCAGTCTCTCTTTTAACAGTATCCAACCCTGAAAAACAAGATGTGCTTGAAGAGTTAAATATAAAAGCACGTGTAGAAAAATCAATCAAAATTTTAAATAAAGAGATTCAAAGAATTAAATTAGGCGAAGAAATTCAAACTGAAGTCCATGATGAAATAACCAAATCACAAAGAGAATATTACCTACGTGAACAAATGAAAGCAATCAAACGTGAACTTGGTGAAGATGAATCTCAAGTGGAACTAAAAGTAATCGAAGATGCGATAAATGAAGCAAAAATGCCTGAAGAAGCAGAAAAAGTAGCCTTAAAAGAACTTGACCGCTTATCAAAGATTCCATCCCAGTCTCCTGAATATACTGTTTCTAGAACCTATTTAGATTGGCTTACAGAACTCCCATGGTCCAAAAATTCTCAAGATTCTATAGATATTATAGATGCTAAGAAAATTTTAGATGAAGATCATTATGGTTTAGAAAAAGTTAAAGAACGAATACTTGAATATCTGGCTGTGAGAGCTTTAAAAATGAAGAAAGATCCAGAAAGTGGAATAAAAGGACCCCTTCTTTGTTTTGCAGGACCTCCTGGAGTAGGAAAAACATCTCTTGGGCGTTCAATTGCAAGATCAATGAACCGTGAATTTGTAAGAATCTCTTTAGGTGGAGTTCGAGATGAAGCAGAAATTCGTGGCCATCGGAGAACTTATATTGGTGCTTTGCCTGGAAGAATTATTCAATCATTAAAAAAAGCAGGAACAAATAACCCCGTATTTATGCTTGATGAGATTGATAAGCTTGGAATGGACTATCGAGGAGATCCTTCATCAGCTTTATTGGAAGTTTTGGATCCAGAGCAAAACTCAACATTTGCAGATCATTATTTAGAAGTAGATTTTGATTTAAGTAAAGTTATGTTTATTGCAACAGCAAATTATCAAGATCCTATTCCACCAGCATTAAAAGATAGAATGGAGATAATAGACTTTACTGGATATATAGAAGACGAAAAAGTCAAAATTGCAAAAAGACATTTAATACCCAAACAATTAAAAGAAAATGGATTAACAAGTAAAGATGTTACTTTAGAAGAAACAGGTGTGAAGGAACTTATTAGTTCATATACAAGAGAAGCGGGAGTGCGAAATCTTGAGAGGGAAGTCGCAAATGTTTTCCGAAAGATTGCTCGAAATAAAGTTGAGA
>CAJJBS010000103.1:0-918 GCA_905182385.1 Fidelibacterota bacterium TCS55 | reverse complement strand
TGAGAAAAAAACCCGAAAGGTTAAAGTAAATAAGAAAAAAGTAAATGATTACCTAGGTGCACCTCGATTTTATTCTGATATAGCAGAGAGAACAACCAAACCTGGAGTAGTAACAGGATTAGCTTGGACAGCTGCTGGTGGTGATATCCTTTTTATTGAAGCATCAAAAATGAAAGGTAAAGGCACTCTTACGTTAACTGGTCAACTTGGTGACGTGATGAAAGAGTCAGCTACAGCGGCTATGACATATGTTAGATCTCATACAGATATTCTTGGCTTTCAGGAAGATTTTAATGAGAAAACAGATATCCATGTGCATGTTCCAGCTGGAGCTATACCTAAGGATGGTCCTTCTGCTGGTGTAGGCATGTTTACTTCTATTGTATCTTTACTATCTGGTAAATCTGTAAAAGATAAAGTAGCAATGACAGGTGAGATTACACTTAGAGGAAATGTCCTTCCAATTGGAGGTGTAAAAGAAAAGGTTACAGCGGCTCATCGTTCTGGTATTAAAACTATTATTTTGCCAGATCATAACAGAAAAGATTTGGAAGATATTCCTGAGCATATCAAAAAAGATTTAGAATTTCATTTTGCTAAAGAAATGATGGATGTTATTGATATTGCGATTCCAAGTTTAAAGAACAAAAAAAAATCAAAAAAGGCTTCTACCAAAAATAAAAAAGTAGCGTAATTTTCAATTGTATAGTATGGGCGTTTAACTCAGTTGGTCAGAGTGCCTCCCTTACAAGGAGGAAGTCGGGAGTTCGAATCTCTCAACGCCCACAGACAATAAGCCTTCGTTTTATGACGAGGGCTTTTTTGTTTATAAAAGGCACTCACACATTGTTAGATTGTCTATTGTAAATTGAGCTATGTTTTAAATCAAAGGAAATCTTTATGAAAAAAATAGCTATT
>CAJJBS010000102.1 GCA_905182385.1 Fidelibacterota bacterium TCS55 | reverse complement strand
TTTTTATCTTCATAGTCGCTTATTAGAAAGAGCTTCTAAATTGTCTTCTGAATTAGGTGGTGGTTCTTTAACTGCACTACCTATAATTGAAACACAAGCAGGTGATGTTTCTGCATATATTCCTACAAATGTTATTTCAATTACAGACGGACAAATATATTTAGAAAAAAATATTTTTAATTCGGGCGTTAGACCTGCAATTGATGTTGGAATTTCAGTTTCTCGTGTTGGAGGTAACGCTCAAATTAAAGCGATGAAAAGTGTAGCTGGAACTTTACGTCTAGATTTAGCACAGTACCGTGAATTAGAAGCTTTTGCAAAGTTTGGTTCTGATCTTGATAAGAACACTCAAGCTCAACTTACACGTGGTGAGCGGATGGTTGAAATTCTTAAACAAGGTCAATATGAACCAATGAAAGTTGAAAATCAAGTTGCTGTTATCTTTGCTGTTTCAAAAGGCTATCTAGATGCGATCCCTGTTCAAAAAGTATCAGAATATGAATCAGGTTTATTTGATTACCTTGAGGCAAATAATAAAAAAGATTTAGAATCTCTAGTAGCAGAAGGTGCTATTTCTGATGAATTGAGCAAAAACCTTGAAAAATCTATTTCAGATTTCACTAAAGGGTTCTCAGCATAAAAGATGGCTAATCTTAAAGATATTAGAGATCGTATAAAGTCTGTTAAAAGTATCCAAAAAGTAACTAAAGCTATGAAAATGGTTGCGGCAGCTAAAATGAGACGAGCACAACAGAACATGGAGAAAGCACGACCTTATTCTAGAAGTTTATCTGAAATTATTGAGCATTTACTGCCTGAAACTGATCGTGAATTATTACCATTACTAGAAGTAAGAGAAGTTAATCGTATAGCCTATGTTGTGGTCACATCTGATAAGGGGCTTGCAGGTTCTTTTAATAGTTCAGCTTTGAGAAAAGCCCAAAATGAGATTGATGAATTTGGAAGAGAAAAAGTTGATATATTTTGTATTGGTAAAAAAGCTAGAGATTATTTTAAACCTCGTAAATATAATATTATTGAATCATATATCGATTTTTGGAGTGATTTAAATTTTAATAATGCAGTAAATATTGGGAATAGTATTACTAATCACTTCATTTCTGGTAAAGTAGATGAAATACATGTAGTATTTAATGAGTTTGTAAATGTTGCAACACAAAGGGCTTTAACAGAAAAATTTGCTCCTTTGGAAGTTGAATCTAATAAAGACAAAATTTCAGATAGACTTTACGAGCCATCAAAAGATGAGATAGTGAAATCATTAGTACCAAGACATTTAAATGTTCAAATGTGGAAATATTTATTAGAATCATATGCAAGTGAACAAGCTGCGAGAATGGTAGCAATGGAAAATGCGACGAGTAATTCGGAAGATATGATTAAAGATTTACAATTAGAATTTAACAAAGCTCGCCAAGCTACGATTACTACGGAAATGTTAGAAATCGTTAGTGGTGCTGAAGCGCTTAAAGGATAAGGGAAGCCAATATGTCTAAAAAGACGGGTAAAATTTCTCAAATAATGGGTGCTGTGGTTGATGTAGTTTTTGATGATGGCCGCCTTCCAGAGATTTTAAATGCACTTGATGTTGAACGATCTGAAGAAGAGACACTAGTATTAGAAGTCGCACAACATTTAGGCGAAAATATTGTACGTACAGTTGCAATGGATTCTACGGATGGTTTAACACGTGGTGTTAAAGTTGTTGATTCAGGGATCCCTATTTCAGTGCCAGTTGGTCAAGAAACTTTAGGACGCCTTTTTGACGTACTTGGAAATACAATTGATGGTAAAGGTGATGTAGGTACTGATAAGAGATACCCAATTCACCGTTCACCACCAAGACATGAAGACCTCGCAACTTCTACTGAGATATTAGTTACAGGTATTAAAGTTGTCGACCTTATGGAGCCCTACACAAAAGGTGGGAAAACTGGATTATTTGGAGGTGCTGGAGTTGGTAAAACTGTTTTAATACAGGAATTAATAAGAAATATTGCTACAGAACATGGTGGTTATTCTGTTTTTGCGGGTGTGGGAGAAAGAACTCGAGAAGGTAATGATTTATATAATGAAATGACTGAATCTGGTGTAATTAATAAAACAACTATGGTCTTTGGACAAATGAATGAGCCTCCTGGTGCACGTTTGCGAGTAGCTTTAAGTGGATTAGCTATGGCAGAATTTTTCCGTGATGAAGAAGGACGAGATGTTTTACTTTTTGTTGATAATATTTTTAGATTTACACAAGCTGGTTCAGAGGTCTCTGCTTTATTAGGTCGTATGCCTTCAGCCGTTGGATATCAACCTACACTATCAACCGAAATGGGAGATCTTCAAGAAAGAATTACTTCTACAAAGAAAGGATCTATTACATCAGTCCAAGCTGTTTATGTTCCAGCAGATGACTTAACAGACCCTGCTCCTGCAACAGCATTTGCGCATCTAGATGCAACTTCAGTTTTAGAAAGAAAAATTGCTGAATTAGGAATCTATCCAGCTGTAGATCCATTGGCATCGACTTCAAGAATTCTCGATCCTAGAATAATAGGAGATCGTCATTATAAGATAGCTCGTGAGGTCCAAGGTGTTCTACAGAAATATAAAGATCTTCAAGATATTATAGCTATTCTAGGGATGGATGAGCTTTCTGATGAAGATAAACAGATAGTTTCTAGGGCTCGTAAAATCCAGAAATTTTTCTCACAACCATTCTTTGTAGCAGAACAATTCACTGGTACTCCAGGACGTTATGTTGAACTCGAAGATACAATATCTGGGTTTGAAGGTATTTTAAAAGGAGAAGCAGATGATGTACCTGAAAATGCTTTTGCATATGTTGGCTCTTTAGATGAGGCCTTTGATAAAGCTAAAAAAGAAGCTGTATAATAAAACTAATGACTAATTTTAAACTTGAAATTGTTACGCCTACGGAAATTAATGAAATTGAAAATGTTTCTTATGTTCGATGTCCTGGCTCTGATGGGTCATTTGGTGTTATGAAGGATCATACAGATGCAGTAATTGAATTAGGTGTAGGAGAAATTAAAATTACAAAAGCTGGTAAAGATTCTTATTATGCCACTAGTGGAGGATATGCTGAAATTTCAAGAGAAAAGGTCCAACTTTTATTAGAGACTTTTGAATCATCAAAAAATATTAATTTAGATAGAGCAAAATCATCTATTGAACGATCTAAGGATAGAATCTCAAATAAGAGAAATGATGATATGAATAGAGCTGAATTATCTCTTATAAAAGCTTTGAATAGATTAAAGGTTTCATATCGTTAAATATATTTAATATAATGAGATTATTAAGAAACTCCGCTTAGGCGGAGTTTTTTTTATATAGATTAAAACCTAATATTTATAGTAAAAAAAGTATAACATGATGTCTATAGAAATTTTAGTAGGTAAATATATGAGAGCCACAGTTGCCATAGGAGTTGGTGTATTGCTTACACTAAGAAATAAAAAGAAGAAAATTTTATAATAATGAACATAAGAACACATACTTGTGGTGAGCTTAATATTAATAGTATTAAAAAAACTGTTGTACTAAATGGTTGGGTGAACACAATTAGATTACATGGTCAAGTCATTTTTGTAGATTTAAGAGACAGATATGGTAAAACGCAAATTGTTTTTAACTCTGAAGGTTATTTGGAAGATTTTGAGCAAGTCAAAAAGCTATCTATGGAAGATGTTATTTCTATTACTGGAAAAGTTCAAAGTCGTAGTGAAGGAGCTATTAATCCAGATATGACCACTGGAGAAGTAGAGGTGATGGTTTCTAAGATGGAAATATTGAATGAAGCTGCTCCTTTACCCTTTATTATTAGTGATAGAAATAGTGCAGAAGAAGATCTTCGTCTTAAATATCGCTATTTAGAATTACGAACAGATGAACTTCAAAAAAATATTAATATTCGACATAAAACATATCAAGCTGTTCGTCATTATTTAGCTGGTGAGAATTTTTTAGAAATTGAAACCCCAGTCCTTATGAAATCTACACCTGAAGGAGCTAGAGATTATTTGGTTCCAAGTAGAATTCATCAAGGTAAATTTTATGCGTTACCACAATCTCCTCAAATATATAAACAAATTTTAATGATTTCTGGCTATGATCGTTATTTTCAGATTGTTAAATGTTTTAGAGATGAAGACCTCAGAGCTGATCGTCAACCAGAATTTACTCAAATTGATATTGAAATGTCTTTTGTTGATGAAGAAATCATTTATAAAAAAATGGAAAATTTAACACATAAGGTTTTCAAAGAAGTTATAAACGTTGATCTTCCGAAAGATTTTCCACGTCTAAAATGGGATGAAGCAATGGATTTGTATGGCTCTGATAAGCCAGATCTTCGTTATGAAATGTTGCTGCAAGATGTAAAACCATTTACAGACAAATCTGAATTTAATGCATTTAAATCTTCGGAAATAGTTAAAGGCTTAGTTGTTTTAGGTGGGGCTAAATATTCTAGAAAAATAATTGATAACTTAACTGATTATGTAAAAAAATATAAGGCTAAAGGATTAGCTTGGATGAAAGTTGAGGATGGATACCTTTCCGGAGGAATATCTAAATTTTTTAACAATGATTTACAGCAAGAATTAATTGTTAAACTAAAATTAAAAAATAATGATGTTATATTTATGATTGGTGATGATAAAGAACTAACGCAAGTTGCATTAGGTGCACTTAGAGTTGAAATTGCTAGAATTGAAAAGCTTGCAAAAAATGATATCTTTAAGCCAGTTTGGGTAACAGATTTCCCAATGTTTGAATTTGATGCTGATGCTAATCGTTATGTTGCTCGTCATCATCCGTTTACAGCTCCATCAACTAATGACATATCTGAACTAGAAACAGACCCACTTTCATTAAAGTCAAGAGGTTATGATTTAACTATGAATGGATATGAAATTGCAGGAGGTTCAATTAGAAATCACAAGCCAGATTTTCAGGAAAAAATATTTGAGTTATTAGGTATGGATAAAAATGAAACAAAGTCAAGGTTTGGCTTTTTAATTGAGGCTTTGAAATATGGAACTCCACCACATGGTGGAATAGCTTTTGGCTTTGATAGGTTAGTTATGCTTTTAGCAGGAACAAAAAATATTCGTGATGTAATAGCTTTTCCTAAAACTACTTCTGCCTCATCACTTATGGATGAATCCCCAAGCTCAGTATCTGTTTCTCAATTATCTGAATTAAATATTAGTATTATTTCTAATAAAGATTAATACTGTAATAATATGATAATTTTTTGTCATTTTTGAAATGTTAATAAATGGACCCCTCTAAGTTTTGCGCTAGTGGAACAAAATATTCTCATCGATATATTTCATGTGAAAACGATGTGAAATTATTTCTTATTCATTTCAAGCCAAAAATAAAATCTAATTTTCCACCAGTTATTTTTATTCCAGGTTGGGGATCAATTATTAATAGTTGGGAAGTTGTTTTAAAAGAAATGACAAAGGATTTTGAAGTGTATTATTTAGAAACACGTGAAAAAAACTCTTCTATCCATATGACTGAGCAACCAATAACAATTAAATCGATGGCTGATGATCTTCCATATATATTATCAGAATTAAATTTGTTAAGTAAATCTTATATTTTATTAGGTAGCTCACTAGGTGCTACCATAATTGTAGATTCTATAAGTAGAAATAAAGTAAGTCCAACTTTATCAATTTTAATTGGACCCAACGCAGAATTTAATATTCCAACTTTATGGTTAATGATTGCTCGTCTAACACCGCCATTCTTTTTTTATTTTATTAGACCAATAATAAAATGGTATATTAAAAATCATTACTTAGATATGAATTCAGACCCAAAGCAATACTATAAATACGCTAAATCTCTTGATCAAGCTTCGCCGGGAAGATTGCGTCGATCTGCATTAAGTTTTTCTTCTTATAAAATTTGGGATAAATTAGATAAA
>CAJJBS010000101.1:7802-8013 GCA_905182385.1 Fidelibacterota bacterium TCS55 | reverse complement strand
GTTTCAACGAGAGGTAAGGCGATAAGGTTTTCTCCACATTTATATAACAATATTGATGATATTATTAATGCAAATAAAGAAATTAATGGAGCTCTTATACATCTATAATATTCAATATATTTTATCATTATCCTTTGTCCCGAAATTAGTATTTTGTAAATTTATACATCAAAATTAATTGTAGGATACAATAAAAATGAGCAATCCTTAC
>CAJJBS010000101.1:0-7792 GCA_905182385.1 Fidelibacterota bacterium TCS55 | reverse complement strand
GGGAAGTTTTTGGTCCAGATTCTAAAGTTCATGGACACAACTACACATTAGAAGTAATGGTAACTGCCGAAGTAAATAAAGATACAGGCTTTATATTGGACCTTGGTCATCTAAAAGAAGTTGTAAACAATAATGTTATCAACATACTTGATCATACTCAGTTTGAGAAAGAAGTAAAATGGTTTAATGATAAGCAGCCAAGCTCAGAAAACTTGGCTGTGTTTATTTGGTCACAGATAGAACCTTTCTTAAATGATGTAACTTTACATCGTATAAGACTTCATGAAACACCAACAATTTTCACAGATTATTACGGGTAGAATTTGAACTTTAAGGAAAAACTTTTTCTTTTTCTGAGTGGCATTTTTTTAACGTCACTTGTTCTTGCAAATATTATTGGGACAACTAAATTTGTAATTGTACTTGGTTTAACTGTTCCTGCTGGTGTCCTAGCGTATCCATTTACATTTTTAGCAACTGATCTTATATGTGAATTGTATGGGAAAAAACGAGCCCAGTCATTAGTCTGGGTTGGATTTTCAATGAACTTTTTTATGCTTGGACTAATGATGTTAGGCCATTATTTAAAAGATGCGTCTGGCATATCTGGTGCCACTTCAACATTTGAAAGTGTTTATGAGTTCATGATTGGTAATGTTATTGCATCTATGATTGCGTATTTAATAGCTCAATCGGTAGATGTAAAATTATTTCATTTTTGGAAAACGCTTACTAAAGGAAAGCATTTATGGTTGAGAAATAATTTATCTACAGTTGTTAGCCAATTAGCAGATACAACTGCTATAATGACTATCCTTTATTTGGCTAATAATCTTGGTGCAAGTATTCAATCAATCGGTGATCTTGTAGGTCTTATTTTCGCATCATATATGTTTAAGGTTCTTGTAGCTTTATTTGATACACCGCTATTTTACCTTGGCGTTAGTTTGTTAAAAGATAAAGTTGCTCCAGACGTAGAATAACTTTTGCAGTTAGTTGTTTTAATTCAAATAAATAGATGAAAGACTAAAAATGAGTGAAAAGACTGAAAAATTATCAAATATTACTAAGTCATTAATTGAGACTATTGGTGAAGATCCAAATCGTGAAGGATTAATAAAAACACCTTTGCGAGTTGCAAAAGCATGGACGTATTTCTCACAAGGTTATAGTTCAAATTTAGATGAGGTTATAAATGGAGCTATCTTTAATGAAGAATGCTCAGATATGGTAGTTGTCAGAGACATTGAATTCTATTCAATGTGTGAACATCATATGATACCATTTTTTGGACGAGCTCATGTAGGCTATTTACCAAGTGGAAAAGTAATTGGGTTGTCAAAAATTCCAAGAATTGTTGATATGTATGCCAGGAGACTTCAGGTTCAAGAAAGATTAACACATCAGGTTGCCAATACACTCGATAAAGTTTTAGATCCAGTTGGTGTTGCTGTTGTAATGGAAGGAAGGCATCTCTGCATGCAAATGCGTGGCGTTGCAAAGCAAAATAGTTTAGCCTCAACTTCTGCAATGCTAGGTCAATTCAGAAAATCATCCGAAACTCGAGCTGAGTTTTTAAGCATCATTCAGAAATAATTTAACTTATGAAAAAATATGATGTAGCTATTTTAGGTGGAGGTCCCGGTGGCTATGTAGCTGCTATACGTGCTGCACAGTTGGGTAAATCTACTGCTATAATTGATAAAGATAAGTTAGGTGGTATCTGTTTGAATTGGGGTTGTATACCAACGAAAGCTTTATTGAAAAATGCTGAAATCCTTAATTATATTAAGAATAGTAAAAAGTTTGGAATTACTATACCCAGTTTTAATGTGAATTTTAATGAGACTATTAAACGAAGTCGTGATGTCTCAAAAAGATTATCTAAAGGTATAGAGTTTTTGATGAAAAAAAATCAAATAGACCATATCAAAGGTAGGGGTGTATTTAAATCTGATAAGGAGATTGAAGTAATAAACGGTAAGGATAAAGAGCTTGTTAAGGCTGATAAAATTATAATTGCGACAGGAGCAAGGTCGCGAGTTTTAAAAGATATGGAGCCAGATGGTAAAAGAATAATTACTTCAAAAGAAGCAATGAACTTAAAAGAGGTACCTAAGAGAATGCTTATTATTGGTGCTGGGGCAATTGGTGCAGAGTTTGCCTACTTTTATAATCAGTATGGTTCTAAGATAGATCTTGTCGAAATGATGGATAATATTTTACCAGTAGAAGATGTAGATATTTCAAAAGAAGTGGAAAGAAGCTTTCTTAGCTCAGGAATAAAAGTTTATAAGAAAACTCGTGTAATAAAAATAAAAAAATTAAAGACCAAATTAAAAGTTTATCTTGAAATTTCTGGTAATGAAAAAATTATAGAAACAGATATTGTATTAAATGCGGTAGGCGTTATTGGTAATATTGAAAAAATTGGATTAGAAAATATTGGTTTAGAGACAAAGAATAATACAATCTCGATTAGTGCTTATAATCAAACATCTATTAAAAATATTTATGCGATTGGTGATGTCTCTGGACCTCCATGGTTAGCGCATGTAGCATCTGCACAAGGACATATTGCTGTTGAGCATGCATTTGGCTATTCTACTAATCCCTTAAATTATAATAATATTCCGGGGTGTACTTATTGTCAACCACAAGTAGCATCAATTGGGATGACTGAAGTTAAAGCAAAGGAATTAGGTCATGATATCAAGGTAGGTCGTTTTAACTTTAGTGCTAGTGGTAAAGCTTTAGCTATAGGAGAGTCTTATGGCTTTGTTAAAATTATTTTTGATGCAAAGTATGGAGAATTATTAGGATGCCACATTGTTGGGAGTGAAGCAACAGAGTTAATTGCTGAATTGGCTGTAGCGAAAGCTCTTGAAACTACTTGGGAAGAGATTGCGACAACAGTTCATGCTCATCCAACTTTATCTGAAGCAATCATGGAAGCGGCTTTAGATGCATACGGTCAAAGTATTCATCAATAAATGATTTCTAAAATTAAAATTAAGGACTTGGGTGTAGTTGATTACAAATCTGCTTGGGATTTCCAAAAAGAATATCATAAAAAAGTTATGTTAGGAGTTGAACCAGACACTTTATTTTTTGTTGAGCATGAACCAGTTTATACTTTTGGTAAAAATGCAGATAAGAATCATTTACTTCAGTCAGCTGATAAAGATGTAAAAATATTCAATGTTGAAAGAGGTGGCGATGTAACATTTCATGGTCCAGGTCAAATTGTTGGTTACCCAATTATTGACTTAAATAGATACGTTAAGAGTGTTAGTTGGTATATGCGAACATTAGAAGAAGTATTAATTAAGACTCTAGCAACATATAATATTGAAGCTCAAATAAAAGAAGGTTTAACGGGTGTTTGGGTTGGTGATGAAAAAATTGGTGCTCAAGGCGTAAGAATTTCACGCTGGGTAACTATGCATGGATTTGCCCTTAATGTAAACACTGATTTAACTTATTTTGATGGAATTATTCCATGTGGTATTTTTGAACATGGCGTAACGTCAATGGAAAAAATATTAGGAAAGAAACAAAAGATAGTTTCAATAAAGAATCATATAGCTAAATTATTTAATCAAGCATTTAAAATTAATAAAAGTATTAAAGTAGCATAATGCCAAGACTACATGGATTCCTGAAAAAAGATTTACTTGATATCTATCGAAAAATGGTTTTAACAAGGCGTTTAGATGAAAAAATGATGACCCTTATTAAGCAAGGAAAGTCTTTTTTTCATATTGCTTGTTCAGGGCACGAAGCAGCGCAATTAGCAGCAGCTTCAAATTTGAAGCCAGGCAAAGATTGGTTCTATCCTTATTACCGTGATGCTGCATTAACTATTGGTTTGGGTGTGACTAGCAAAGATCACCTTTTAGCCTTTTTAGCAAGGAAAGATGATAAAGCCTCTGGTGGAAGACAGTTGCCTCAACATTTTGGAGATAAAGATCTTCGAATAGTGAGCCAGTCAAGTTCAACTGGAACACAATTTTTAAATGCAGTTGGTTCAGCTTTAACGCGTAAGTGGGAAGGTCAAAAAGAAGTTGTTTATGTTTCATCAGGTGAAGGAGCAACAAGTCAAGGTGAATTCCATGAAGCTTTGAATTGGGCAAGCCGTGAAAAATTACCAGTAATTTTTCATATTGAGGATAACCAATATGCTATTAGTGTTCATATATCTGAGCAAACATCTGGAGGTTCAGTCTATTCAATGGTCTCAGGTTATCAAAACTTAGCTCGATATAATATTGATGGCACTGACTTCTTTGAAGCTAACTTAGCTTTTGAAAAAGCAATTGAAAGAGCACGCAAAGGTAAAGGGCCTTCTGTTATTGTTTCGAATGTTGTACGACTTTTACCACACTCATCATCAGATGATCAACGTAAATATAGAACTGAAAAAGATCTAGAAACCGATAAAAAAAGAGATCCAATCTTTAGATTTGAAGAATCTTGTTTGGAATCAAAAGTAATTCAAACTAAGGAGTTTGATAAAATTAAAAGTGAAGTTCATGAGCTTATTGATGAAGAAGCTAAATGGGCTGAAGAGCAAGCTCATCCACCTGCCTCATCAGCTTTAGATTTTAATTATTCTCAAAGTCCAGAGCTCAAAGAAACTTCTTTTAATCAAATAAGTGATAAAATTGTTTTAGTTGATGCAATTAATCATGCTCTTTCTGAAGAAATGGAAAAGAATGATAAAATGGTTATTTTTGGTGAGGATGTTGCTGATCCAAAAGGTGGAGTTTTTACTGCAACAAGAGGTCTTACTAATAAATTTGGTAAAGAAAGAGTGTTTAATTCACCTCTAGCAGAAGCATCAATTATTGGTACAGCTATTGGTATGGCTTGCACAGGATGGAAGCCAGTAACTGAGATTCAATTTGCAGATTATATATGGCCAGCCTTTATGCAGATAAGAAATGAATTAGCGACAATGCGTTATCGTTCAAATAATATGTGGAACTGCCCTGTTGTTATTCGTGTTCCAGTTGGTGGATATATTCATGGAGCTTTATGCCATAGTCAATCTATTGACGGCTATTTTATGCATCTTCCAGGTATAAGAATTGCCTACCCTTCAAATGCCTCAGATGCAAAAGGGTTACTTAAAGCAGCTTGTAGAATGGATGACCCAGTCATATTTATGGAGCATAAAGGTATTTATCGGCAAGGTTTTGCATCTTCACCAGAACCTGACGAAAACTATATTTTGCCTTTTGGAAAAGCAAATATTGTACAAGAAGGTGAAGCCTTAACAATTATTACTTGGGGAGCAATGGTGCAAAAATCAATTGAAGCTGTAAAAAAAGAAAATATTGATCCAGGTATCGTAGAGATTATTGATTTAAGAACACTAAATCCTTTGGATCAAGAAACAATCAAAATTTCTGTTAAAAAAACAGGAAAAGTATTAGTTGTTCATGAAGATAATTTAACAAATGGACCAGGTGCTGAGATAGCTGCTATAATTGCAGATAAATATTTTGAAGATTTAGATGGCCCTGTAAAGAGAGTTGCATCTGCAGATAGTCATGTCCCTTTTAATTGGTTTTTGGAAGATGAAGTATTGCTTCAAACAAAAGATATTCAATATGTTTTAAAAGAATTGTTGGAGTACTAATGATTATAGATATTGTCATGCCAAAGATGGGAGAATCAATAACTGAAGGGACCATTCTAGAATGGCGAAAAAAAGTTGGAGATTCTATTGCTCTAGATGAAATACTGCTTGAGATCGGAACTGATAAAGTTGATTCAGAAATCCCAAGTTCAAATGCAGGTATTGTTGTTCAAATTCTAGGTGAAGTTAATCAAGTTATGGATGTTGGAGCTGTAATTGCACGTATTGAAACTGATGTAAATCAGGCAAAACCAGTAGAGGAAACTGAATTAAATAACGAGACTAAAAAAGAACATAAAGAAAAATATGAAGCTCCAAAAGTCGAAGACCCTGTGGTTGACATTTCAAAGAAAAAAGCTACGAATGATTATGAAGAAAAGAGATTTTTTACACCTGTTGTAAATAAGATTGCACAAGAAAATAATATTAATAGTGATGAATTAATATTAATCCCAGGAACTGGAAAAAGTGGAAGAGTCACAAAATTAGATATTTTAAATTATTTGAAAGCTCGAAATGATTCTATAAAGCCAAATATTGAATCATCTAATTCATTAAAACCTATAAGCTCTACTTTTAAAGGACATGAGACAATAGTTGAAATGGATCATATGAGAAAATTAATTGCTAATCATATGCGAGAAAGTATTGATGTATCTGCTCATGTTTATGTTATGTCAGAAATTGATATGACAAACATTGTTAACTTTGTAAAAAAAGAAAATAATGCCTTTAATAATAAAGAAGGTTACCCACTCACATATACTCCATTTATTATTAATGCATGTGTTAAAGCTTTAGGGAAGTATCGTGAAATGAATGCTTCGATTAGTCAAAATAATATTATTTATCATAAAGATATAAATATTGGAATGGCTGTTGCAATTGAAAAAGGATTAATGGTTCCTGTCTTAAAAAACTGTGAAGAATTAAATTTCATTGGCATTTGTAGAAAATTAAGAGATATTTCTACTCGTGCAAGGAATAATCAATTAACTCCTGATGAATTACAAGGATCTACTTTTTCAATTTCTAATTTTGGTGTATTTAATGTTACAATGGGAACACCTATTATTAATCAACCAAATGTTGGTATTCTAGGCGTTGGAGCAGTAAAAAAGCGTCCTGTTGTAATTGAGACAATAGAAGGTGACACAATTGGAATTAAAAGTATGATGATCCTTTCTTTAGGTTTTGATCATCGCCTTGTTGATGGAGCGGGTGGTAGTAAATTTATAGAAATGGTTAAAGAGAATATAGAAACAATAAATTTAGAAGACTTATTCTAATGCCAATTGATCATGTACTAAAACTGTATTCTAAATCGTTTAGGTCACCATACTTACATTATGGTTTTTGGGATGAGCCTGATAAGATAAATGCAGATAATTTAACATTAAATGATATTTTGGTTGCACAAGAGAGATATATTGAACATTTAGTTTCATTTATTCCTAAAGATGTTAAAACTATTTTAGATGTTGGAGCTGGAATTGGTGGGAATTCAAGCTATTTACTTTCAAACGGTTTTTCAGTTGAAGCTCTATCGCCTGATGAGTATCAAGAAAAAGTATTTGCTGAAAAATATAATGGTGAGGTTCCATTTTATAGAACAAAATTTGAAGATTTTAAACCAAAAAAGCAGTATGATCTTATACTTGAGAGTGAAAGCGCATGCTATATTCAAATTGAACCTGGTTGGCAGGTGGCTCAAGAGACAATTTGCGAAGGAGGCTACCTATTAGCTTCAGACTACTTTCTTCACCACAATGATGGAAGTGGGAATTGGCATATTAAAGCTTCTCATGATGAAAAAGTTTATTTAAATAAAGCAAAAGAATATGGTTTTGAGCTTATTCAAGAATATGACCAAACAGATAACACGATGCCAACTTTGGAAGGTGCAAAAGTATTTATGGATAGATTCATTTTTCCAACAGTAGAATTTTCATCTAATTATCTTGATAAAAATCATCCTCTAATTTTAAAAGTATTACAAAAAGCATTTGGCAAAAAATTAGAAAATAAAATGAAACAATTTTCTCTTTTAGAGAGTGAAGACTTTAAAAAATATAAGCGTTATATGATCTACTTATTTAAGAAAGTAAGCTAGTGGAGAGCACTGCTACACATATTATTCCAAAA
>CAJJBS010000100.1 GCA_905182385.1 Fidelibacterota bacterium TCS55 | reverse complement strand
CTCTATTTCTTGACGTAAAATTTTACGTTTAGGTTTTAACATTGATATAAACTCCTAAAATTTAGTAGAATTATTAAAAAAAACTTTTTAAGAACTATGGAATGCAATAATAGCAAGTAAGAAAAATAAAATGATAGGTGGAATTGGTAGCTCTTTTGCAAACCCTCTAACTTTACTTAAAACAATTTGAGAGTTTATAATTAAAAACCCTAATCATAAAGCAAAGAGTAGAATTTTTGCATACTCAGTAGGAAGATTACGACAATATAAAGAAATAAAGCCAATAGCTATAGTAACACCACCTAAAATAACTCTGAATGAAGCTGATATATTAATTGCATCTTGAGGAAGATTTCCCATTATTTTTTGATTCACAGCTTTTGGAATAGCAATAAAAATTAATCCTACTGTAATCATAATGCTTCCAATAATAGTTAATGCTAAAATAGTATCCATTATATACTCCTTATTTAAAGTTTGAATTTATAAAATTGTACATGATTAGAAATATGTAATATTTGATATTTATTATTTATAATAAATGAAGAACTATTTATATTATGAAGCTTTAAAAACCAGTACCCCCGATTGGAGTCGAACCAATATCTAATCCTTAGGAGGGATTTATTCTATCCATTGAACTACGGGGGCATATAAAATATTAACAATCTAATGATTCATATAATCCAATATTATAGGATGTTTAATATAAAATGTGTTTTTTCACAATTTTATTACTTTCGATATTTTTTTTACAAGTTTTCTTCTTTTTTTAGATCTCTAGTCATTAATTCAATTACTTTACTTTTTGGATTTTTTCCATTAAATAAAATATCGTAGACACCGTCACAAATAGGCATATCTATTTGATGCTTATTTGATAGGTCATGTACTGATTTAGTAGTTTTCACACCTTCCGCGATCATATTCATTCTATTTAGTATGTCTATTAATTTATGTCCTTTTCCTATCTCTTCACCTACAAAACGATTCCTACTATGCTTACTTAAGCATGTTGCAATTAGATCGCCAACACCACTAAGACCATTGAATGTGTCAGAATTAGCGCCCATAGCAACACCTAGACGTGTGATTTCAGCTATACCTCTAGTTAATAAAGCGGCCTTAGTATTATCACCAAAACCTATACCATCACAAATACCAGTAGCTATAGCAATTACATTTTTTAAAGATCCACCTAATTCCACACCGTAGATATCATTGTTTGTATAAACTCGTAATTCATTTGAAGAAAAAATATTTTGCACATACGAAGCAGAAATGCTATCAACAGAAGCAGAAACTAATGTTGTTGGATGTTTCGCAATAACTTCTTCAGCATGGCTTGGTCCGTAGAGAGAAACAATATTAGATAAATTTTCACCAATCACTTCACGTATAACTTCACTCATAGTCTTTAACGAATGATTCTCAATTCCTTTTGAAACATTTACTATAATAGTATTACTTGATAAATAATTTAAACTTTTGACCATTGTTTCTCTAATATTATGTGAAGGGACAGCGAGTACTAAACATTTACTATTAGTAACTAAACTATCAAGATTACTATCAAAAGTTATATTTTTATGAAATTCAAATCCATTAAGATTTGGATGCTTTCGAGAATTAGTCATATAATTGACAGTGGCACTTTTATAGTGCCAAGCAGATACTTTATGGCCATTTTCAGCAAGTATCTGAGCTAAAGCACTTCCCCAGGTGCCACAACCTAATAACGATATATTTTCCACAATTATTCAGTATACATAGATTCAATAACTGATGACCAATTATCAGATATTTGTTTACGTCGTATCTTAAGTGTAGGTGTTAGCTCACCATCGTCAATTGTAAAATCTCTTGGTAAAATTGAGAATTTTTTAATTTGCTCAGGATTTGAAAATTTACCATTAAGTTTAATTACTAATTTCTCAATATCCTTGAAAATATCTTTATTGTTGGTGTAGTCTTCTATTTTCGCTCCTTTTTCTCGCAATAAACTCATTTGCGCCATTGGATCTTTAGGGATTCTA
This sequence comes from Fidelibacterota bacterium TCS55, assembly GCA_905182385.1. Lineage (GTDB taxonomy): Bacteria > Fidelibacterota > Marinisomatia > Marinisomatales > TCS55 > TCS55. The sequence continues at coordinate 2,274 of CAJJBS010000100.1, read as the reverse complement.
TGAACTTCTATACCAACTTTATCTCTAAGAATTACTCCTAAGTCAAGCGTAAGTAAAGCTGAACAGTATTTTCGCCCATCACCGACAAGAAAACACTGTGAAACTATAGTAATTGACTTCATGGTTTCTTCGATTACTAAAGGAGCTATGTTTTTTCCACCCGAACTTACATATATCTCTTTTTTTCTTCCAGTAATGGATAAAAATCCATCCGAATCTATTTTTCCAATGTCTCCAGTATGAAGCCAGCCATCTCTTAAATCTTGATTCGTTGCTTCAATGTTATTAAAATAACCTTTCATAACATGTTTACCCTTAATAAGAATTTCACCATCATTTAAAATTTTAACTTCAGTACCCTCTTGAGGAATACCAACTGTACCAATTTTATTATACTTATGATGATTAGATGTTGCTACGGCTGAATTTTCAGTCATCCCGTAACCTTCGAAAAGTGGAATGTCTAAGCTATGAAAAAACCTTAATATATCTGGATTTATTGGAGCTGCTCCAGTTGCAGCATAGCGAATATTATCAAGACCAACAGCTTCTTTTAATTTCTTTTTAAAAATATTTGATAAGCCGGGTATTTTTAATCCTATTTTTAATATTGACTTACTATCAATAGCTGATTTAAGGTTAGAATATATCTTTTCGTAAATTCTAGGAACTCCAATAAATAAATGAGGCTTAACTTCTTTTGCATAGTCAACTATATTTAATGGATTGTCAACAATATGCAAATGCAAAGCATCTTTTATCCATATGTGATTATCTACTAATTGACCAAAAACATGCGCCAAAGGAAGCCAGGATACATATTTTTCACCCTGATCAAATTTTAAGATATCGTTTAATGCTTCAAGTTGAAATTCCCAGTTACCATGCGTTAATTCAACTCCTTTTGGATTACCGGTTGTTCCAGAAGTATATATTAACGCAGAAGTATCTTCGCTTTTCAACACTTTTAACCTAGACTGGACATCTGATTCATCTACTCCTTCACCCAGTGAAATAAATTCATTCCATGTTATTATTTTTTCATGAGAAACTTTTTCTAGGTCTTCCATTAAAACAACTTTTTCAACTCCTTTTAACGAGTCTAAAACTGGAAGTATACGATTAATTGGCATTCTATCATTTTCACCATTATCGCTTGGATTATGACCCACAAAAACAATTTTCGAGCATGAGTTACTTACTATCCAATTAACTTCTTCAGGAGAACAAGTATGATAAACGCCAACTGAAACAGATCTTATTATTTGGGTTGCTGCATATATGTAAGACCATTCTTTGCGATTATAGCTGTAAATACTGATTTTATCATTCGGGTTGATTCCTAAATGAATTAAAGATTTAGAAATTTTAAATACGTGCTTCTTTAAATCATCCCAGCTATCAGTTTGCCAATTATTATTAGAATCCTTAATCGATAGTGCGGGCTCGTTAGGGAATTTATCAGCATTTCTTAGCAAAATATTTGATGTAAGCATAACAGTAAACCTTAATTAAATGATAAAAAATCTCCGTATACATTTGCATACGCTAATTATTCTAATAAGAATATAGAATTAATTCATACATAATACAATTCTATGACCTTGACTTAAAAATATATAAGCTGATAAATTCAGACTTGCCGGAGTGGCGGAATTGGTAGACGCGCGCGACTCAAACTCGCGTATCGAAAGATGTGGGGGTTCGAGTCCCCCCTCCGGCACAAAAAAGTACAGTATTTAAATTCACTTATAAGGCTATAGTTAACTTTTATATAACATGAATTATAATTATTAAAATTTATTGTTTAATAATTATTCTAAGTTACAGTTAAATCAGTTCTTTAAATCTTACTTACAACATCTTAATTGAAGCAAAAAATATATCTTGCATCATGTTAATTAAACTTTTACTTTAAGCTGTCAAGGTGCTGGCTTGGTACCTTTGGTATGTGGAAGGGGTAGATGTTCATTTAGTTCCGAGGTCTTTGTGAACTCTACCCCATTTCTTTTAATTATAGGCTCATCCTAAACTTTAAGTGTTACTCTTTTCTTTTAATATAGATTAAGAAAACTATCTATAGATTTAACTTCAACGTATGAATATATAATAGTTCTATTTTAATTTAGAAACCAAGAAGCTGTACTAATTGAATAGCGTACGGAATCCCATTTTTCTAAAAGACAATTTTGATGAATAGCTTTTAGTTGAAGACATACTTTCAGACTTAAATCAAGAGGTTCATTACTTATTTATTTTATAATAACTACCATG
>CAJJBS010000099.1 GCA_905182385.1 Fidelibacterota bacterium TCS55 | reverse complement strand
TCAATCATATTTTCAATATCTACTTTTGTTGTTATTGAATTTCTAACAACCCAAAGATATCTAGATTCAAACTCACCTCTTTGATTAGGAAGTGCTGAGAGAATAGAAAAAAGAAGGGCAACGGTTACCGTTGCCCTTCTATATATCGTAGTTATTTTTAAAATCAAAAAACTATTAGGAGGCTTTAGCCGTTTCTAATTCTGTTGAACTTTGGAAATCAACAAATTCAATTAATGATACAGATGCGCGATCATTATCACGAAAACCAAGTTTAATTATTCGAGTGTATCCACCAGGGCGTTCTGAAAAAACAGGTGCAATTTCATGAACCAAAGTATGAACAACATCTTTTCTGGGTAAGCGTTTTGCTATTTGACGAATAGAATTAAAATCTCCTTTTTTAGCCTTAGTGATAAGTGGTTCTATAAAAGTTCTTAATTCTTTTGCGCGAGCATCTGTAGTTTTAATTCTCTTATGCTCAATCAAATTTGCAGCTAAGTTTCGAAGCATTGCTTTCCTATGAGGAACGTTTACTCCAAGTTTTCTACCTTTTTTTTGATGTCTCATTAATCTACTAAACTTCTAGTTTTAAATACTTATCAACGTCCATACCAAAGCTAATTTCCATTTCATCTAGTTTTTCAACTAACTCTGTTAAGGATTTACGGCCAAAATTCTTATACTTAAGCATTTGATTTTCTTCTTTACTGACTAATTCATAAATATATTTTATGCCTGCAGCTTGAAGACAATTATGACTACGAACAGATAATTCCATTTCATCAATAGTCAAATTGAGCAAATTCCTAATTTTTATTATCTCTTCACTTATTTTTTCAGTGACCTCTAGAACTTCAGGCTTTGCAATTGCTTCAACTAAACGTAAATGATTCATTAATACAGTTGCAGAGTAACTAATAGCATCTTCAGGAGTAACAGAACCATCAGTTTCAACTTCAATATTTAAAATTTCAATTGGGTCTTTAGCTCCAGGAACCGGTTGCACATTATATGTCACTTTCGTTACTGGATTAAAGATACTATCAATTGCCAAAGTTCCAATTGGTGCATTAGGTAATTCATTCTCTTCTGAAGGAACATATCCTTTGCCTACACCAACTCGAATCTCCATTTCAATTGAGCCTTTAGAGTTGAGTTCTGTTATATAATGATCTTGATTTAAAACCTCAAACTCATCAGTTTTAGACTGAATATCAGCAGCAGTTAATTTCTTTTTACCCTTTAATGTAATAGTCACATTATCAACATCTGAATCAGTTAATTTAAAACGAACACCTTTTAAGTTTTGAATAATATCAGCCATATCATCTTTAACACCTGGTATGGTTGAAAATTCATGAAGGACACCCTCTACTTTAACATTAGTAATTGCTGCTCCTGGTAAACTTGTAAGTAAAACACGACGAAGTGCATTACCAACAGTTACACCATAACCTCTTTCTAAAGGTTGAACAATAAACTTACCATATGTGTTTGTCAGGGACTTGTTATCTGTTTTAATCTTTAGATCATATTCTTTTTTACCCATGAATACTGCCTTTTTTTTACTTAGAGTAGAGTTCTACTACTAATTGTTCATTAATTGTTAATGCCATCTCTTCTCTTTCAGGTACAGCTAAAAAAGTACCTGTCATTTGTGCTTTATCTAATTCAAGCCATGGCAATTCTATATCACCTTTAATTCTTTTCATAGATTCCATAATTGAATCAACTTTTTTTGACTTATCACGAACTTTTATTATATCTCCAGGCTTTAGAGAAGCTGAAGGGTAATTACATTTTTTGTTATTTAAAAGAAAATGTGCATGACTTACCAATTGACGAGAATGAGCCCTAGTCGATGCTAAGCCTAACCTATAAACTACATTATCCATTCTACATTCCAGTAGTTGTAGTAAACTAGTTCCAGTTTCACCGCTCATTTTTTCAGCTTTATGAAAGTAGTTTCTAAACTGACGCTCTAAAACTCCATACATTGCTTTAATTTTTTGTTTTTCTTTTAATTGAACACCATAATTTGATAATCGTTTCCTACGATTTGGACCATGTTGCCCAGGTGTATAAGGTTTTTTATTTAATAAAATATCATATTTAGGATTACCAAAAATATTTTCACCAAATTTTCGAACTAATTTCCCTTTGGGTACGCTAGATTTTGCCATATAACTCTCTTATTAAACCCTTCTTCTTTTTGGTGGACGACAACCATTATGAGGTAAAGGCGTTACATCTCTAATAGATATAACTTCTAAACCTGCTACAGCTAAAGCTCGTATCGCTGACTCTCTACCAGAGCCAGGGCCTTTAACTCTAACTTCAATAGTTTTCATACCTAATTGCACTGCTTCTTGTCCTGCTTTTTCAGCTGCTAAAGTTGCAGCGTAAGCAGTACTCTTCCTTGAACCTTTGAAACCACTAGAACCTGCAGTTGACCAAGCAACTACATTCCCAAATTTATCAGTTAAAGTAATGTGAGTATTATTAAATGTTGCTTTAATATGAGCGACACCTAATTGATCAATATTACCTTTTTTCTTTTTCTTCCTTCTATCCTTGGATTGATTAACCATTTATTTTACCTATACTTTCTTTCCAAGACCAATTGTTCTACGCTTACCTTTGCGAGTTCTAGAATTGGTTTTTGTTCGTTGGCCGTTCACGGGCAAACCTCTACGATGTCTTATCCCTTGATAGCAACCAATATCTCTTTTTCGCTTGATATTCATTGAAACCAAAGTTCTTTGCTCACCTTCTACTTTAAGTTCTAAGGAAGTAATTGCATCTCTAACAGATGTAACTTGATCATTAGATAAATCTTTTACTCTTAAATTCTTGTCCACTTTTGCTTTCTCACAAATCTCATTCGCAGTAGTTATACCAATACCATGGATATAGCATAAAGAAAATGGGACTTTTTTCTCGCGAGGGATATCAATGCCTGCTATACGCGCCACAAAAAACTCCTAACCTTGTCTCTGTTTATGTTTTGGATTTTCACAAATTACTTTAACTACACCTTTTCGGCGTATAATTTTGCATTTAGCACAAATCTTTTTAACTGATGATCTAACTTTCATAATTTCCTACTTATTCCTGTAAGTAATACGTCCTCTTGTCAAATCATATGGAGAAATATCAAGTTTAACTACATCACCAGGTAAAATTTTTATAAAATGCATTCGCATTTTACCACTTACATGTGCTAAAACTTCATGAGTTGTCTCACCAATCTCAACTTCTACACGAAACATAGCATTTGGCAAAGTTTCCTTGATTATTCCTTCAACTTGTATAGGTTGTTCTTTAGCCATTATCTATACTTTGACTTAATATTTTTGGTCCATTTGAAGTAATTGTAATAGTATGTTCAAAATGTGCAGAAGCTTCACCATCTACTGTTCTTATTGTCCACCCATCTGAATCTGTTTTTACTTCTTTAACTCCTAAATTTATCATTGGTTCAATCGCAATACACATACCTTCTCTGAGCATATAACCTTGCTTTGGCTGACCATAATTTGGAATTTGAGGTTCTTCATGCAATTCAGTTCCAATGCCATGCCCCACTAATTCACGTACAACTGAATAGCCGAATCCTTCAACATAAGTTTGGATTGCATGTCCAATATCAGAAACATAATTCCCAGGTATAGCTGCTTCAATACCTAACATTAAAGATTTATGAGTAACTTCCATCAATCTTTGTTTTTCAATTGGTATCTTACCAACTGAGAATGTTTTTGCATGGTCACCAAAATATCCGTCTTTTTCAGCACCACAGTCAATACCAACAATTTGTCCTTCTTCAAGTATTTTATCCTTTGGTATTCCATGCACTACTTCATCGTCAACTGAAACACATAATGTTGCAGGAAAACCCATATAACCTTTAAAAGCTGGTCTAGCTCCTTTATTTAGGATAAATTTTTCAGCTTTTGAATCTAGTTCTAAGATACTGACACCAGGTTTAACATAATCAGCTAGCATATTCAAAGTGTCAGCAACGATTTGGCAACTTGTTGCAATTAAATTAACTTCACGTGCTGTACGGATTCGTACCATTAAATACGCCTCCTACCACGAATTTTACCCTTACTAAGAAAACCATCATAATGTCTACTCATAAGATGTGATTCAATTTGCTGTAAAGTATCTAAAGCAACTCCAACAATAATTAAGAGACTCGTCCCTCCAAAAAAGGATGCTAAATCATATCCAACATCCATTGCTTGCATTAATATATATGGAAATATTGCAACTAAAGCTAAAGCAAAAGAACCTGGTAGCGTTACCCTAGATAAAATATTATCAATGTATTCAGCAGTTTTTTTACCGGGTCGAATTCCAGGTATAAAACCTCCCTGCTGTTTCATTTGTAATGAAACTTGAGTAGGATCAAAAGCTATTGCTGTATAAAAATACGTAAAAAAGACAATCATTAGTCCAAATACAAACCAATAGAATGGATGATCAAATGAAAACCAACGCATAACTCCTTGCATAAAAATATTATCACTAAAAAAAGTAGCTATAGTGCTTGGAATAAACATTATAGATTGTGCGAAAATAATAGGCATTACACCTGCCGTATTTACTTTTAATGGTATATGTGTTGATTGACCACCGTAAACTTTTCTACCAACTACACGTTTAGCATATGAGACAGGAATCTTACGAGTTCCTTGAGTTAATAAAACAACGAAAGCTATAACAGCAAACAAAATTCCAATTAAAATAAGTTCACTTAGAATTCCTCTAACACCTTCACTAATTAAAGTGATTTCACTTACTATTACATTTGGAACACGTGAAACTATACCTACCATAATTATCAATGAAATTCCATTCCCAATTCCACGTTCTGTAATTCTTTCTCCAAGCCACATTAATAGTATAGTACCAGTAATTAAGCTCACAGTACCTGTAAAAATAAACCCTATGCCTGGGTTAATTACCACTGATTGTCCACCAGCAGACATTGAAGGAAGGAAGACTGCAACAATACCATATGCTTGCATGGCAGAAATTAAAACAGTGAGATAACGCGTAACTTGCGTTATTTTTTTTCTTCCAGCTTCACCTTCTTTTTGCAATCTTTGAAAATAAGGCACAACAGTGCTCATCAACTGAATAATAATAGAAGCAGATATATAAGGCATAATACCTAAAGCAAAAAGAGTTGCTTTTTCAAAAGCCCCACCAGCAAAAAGATTATAGAGGCCTAAAAGTGTATTTTGATAGCCTTGAAATGCAGCAGCTAAAACATCGGAGTCAATACCAGGCAGTGGAATATGAGCACCAAGTCTTACGCAAATGAGTACACCCAAAGTGAAAAAAATTCTTCCACGTAACTCTGGAATAGCAAATATGTTTTTAAATTTATCTATCAAACTATTGTTCGGTTACAGAACCACCTACATTTTGAATTTTTTCTTTAGCTGATAGACTAAATGAATTTGCTGTTACATTTAATTTTTTAGTTAATTCACCATTCCCTAAAATTTTAATAGGACGCATTGAATATTTCACCAAGCCATTATCCTTTAAAACATTCGAATCAACTGTATTAACCGTTAATAATTCTAAATCAGAAATATTTACAACTTGAAATTCTTTTTTAAATAAAGAATTTGAGAACCCACGCTTGGGAACACGTCTATGTAAAGGCATTTGACCACCTTCAAACCATGCTCTACGCTTTGAGCCTGAACGAGAATGATAACCATTATCTCCACGCCCAGCATTTCTACCTAAACCTGAGCCATGGCCTCGACCAACACGCTTTTTTGAATGTGTAGCACCTTCTGCTGGCTTTAATTGCCCTAGTCTCATGATGACTCCTCAATCTTCACTAAATAATTAATCTTATTTAACATACCTCTCATAGAAGGTGAATCTAAATGTTCTACCGTCTGATGCATTTTACGTAGACCTAATGCTTTTAATGTCAATTTAGCTTTTTGCTTATAACCAATCGAGCTTTTAATCTGAGTGATTTTTAATTTTTTAACCATGCTAATTAAAGACTTCTTTAACTGTAATGCCGCGCTTACTTGCTATACTAAAAGCATCCTGCAAATCTGATAATGCTTTAATTGTAGCTTTAGTAACATTCATTTGATTATTTGAACCAAATCTTTTTGTTAAAATATTTTGTATTCCAACTTGTTCTACAACAGCGCGTACTGCAGCACCCGCAATAATACCAGTACCTGGAGCAGCCGGCTTTAACATTACTTGACTTGAACCATATCGTGAAATAATCTTGTGTGGAATTGTACCATTTACCAAAGGTATTTTAACTATATTTTGCTTTGCATCTTCTTTTGCTTTATTAATAGCAGACATCACTTCACCAGCCTTACCTTGGCCTATTCCGACATGTCCAGCACCATCACCAACTACAACCAAAGCACCAAAGCGAAAGTTTTTACCTCGTGATGTTACTTTTGATACACGAGTTACTCTGATTACTACTTCTTCTTTTAAATCTAATTCTGCAGGATTAATCATATTATCTTCTTATTTTAAAATTCTAAACCAGCTTCTCTTGCCGCATCAGCCACTGCCTTCACTCGACCATGGTATGGAAAACCATTACGGTCGAACACAACTTCTTTAACTTTATTTTTCAAAGCTCTCTCAGCTAACGCTGCGCCAATTAAAGTACTAACTTCTATTTTTGATTTAGCTTTTTTCACTGATTCTTTAATAGTTTTATCCAATGATGATGCAGAAGCTAAAGTTTTTCCGTCATGATCATTGATTACTTGAGCACTTATATGTTTATTCGAACGGTAAACAACTAACCTCGGACGACTAGGATGAGCAATATTATTACGTTTACTTCTATTACGGCGTCTATCATTACGCATTTCATTTGTAGACATTTTTTTCATTAAGCACCACCACCAACTGTTTTACCTTGTTTAGACCGAACATACTCATCTTTATATCGAATGCCCTTACCTTTATAAGGCTCAGGCTTACGAAATGAACGAATTTTCGCAGCGACTTCACCAACTAATTGCTTATTTATACCATTTACAATAATTTCGGTTCGGTTAGTTTTAATTTCAATACCTTCAGGTGGTTCAAAATATATGTCATGTGAAAACCCAAGTTGAAGAACAAGATACTTTCCTTGCATATTCGCTTGATAGCCAACGCCTCTTAGTTCTAATTCTCTTGAAAATCCTTCTGAAACACCTTGAACACCATTAAATATTAACTGCCTAATTGTTCCATGTAAAGATCGATGTTCTCTTGAATCTGAAGGTCTATTCACTTTTATAGCACCATTCTCATCTTTGACTTCTATTTCATGATGGAAGGGTACAATTAATGAGCCCTTAGGTCCTTTAATATTAACAGCATTACCATTAATATTCAAGGTTACACCGTCCGGAAGTTTAATTATTTTATTACCAATTCTTGACATTTATTTACCAAATATTACAAAGCACTTCGCCACCAATGCGCATACGCTTTGCAGCCTTGTTAGAAATAACACCTTTAGATGTAGATATAATTGCGATACCCAAACCATCCAAAACACGAGGGATTTGATCGCCACCTACATATATTCTTCTTCCTGGCTTGCTTACTCGTTCAATACCAGTGATTACAGCTTTACCATGATGGTCATATTTTAAAAAAATACGAATTGAAGATTTAACTTTATCTTTAACAAACATAAAATCTTCTATATAGCTCTCTTGTTTAAGTACAAATGCGATACGCTTTTTAAGATTCGAAGATGGAATGTCAACAAAACGTTTATCAACAGCCATACCGTTTCGAATTCTAGTTAGCATATCAGCAACTGGATCAGTCATAGACATATAATTATTCTCCTACCAACTTGCCTTTGTAACACCAGGGATTTCACCCCTCAGTGCCATTTCTCTAAAACATATTCTACAAAGCCCAAACTTTCTTAAGTATCCATCAGCACGACCGCAATTAAAACAGCGACTATATGCTCTAGAACTAAATTTGGGTTTTCTTTTCGCTTTAACTATTAATGATTTTCTTGCCATTATGCAGTTTCACTAACCTCTTCTTTTTTAACCGGCTTATCCCTTAAAGGGAGACCAATAAATTTTAATAACCAATAAGATTCATCGTTTGTTTTAGCTGAAGTACAAAATGTTATATCCATACCTCGAATACTATCAATTCTATCATAATTAATTTCTGTAAAAATAATTTGCTCTTTAACACCAAATGAATAATTCCCACGTCCATCAAATGATTTAAATGATAAACCTCTGAAATCACGTGTTCGCGGTAAAGCTATGCTAATCAACCTTTCCATAAAATCATACATTCGATTGCCACGCAACGTAACTTTACAACCAACAGGATAACCTTTGCGGATTTTAAAATTAGAAATATCTTGCTTAGCTTTTGTAGTTACAGGTTTTTGACCCGATATCAATGTCAATTCTTGAATTGCACTTTCTAATTTTTTGGGATTATCCTTTCCATCTCCAATACCCATATTAATTGATATATGAGTAAGGTTCGGTACTTCCATTTTATTTTTATAACCAAAATGGTCCAACATTGAAGGTACAACTTTACTTAAATATTTATTTTTTAAGTTTGAAACAGTTGATTTATTTTTATTGCTTGCCATCTACTTAACCAATCTCTTCACCAGTTTTATTAGCAATTCTAACCTTAGTACCATCATCTAATTTTTTATAACCTATTCGTGTAGGTTTACCTGAGTGCAATACCATTAAATTTGATATATGCATAGAAGCTTCTTTTTCAACAATACCACCTTGAGGATTATCCTGCGAAGGCTTTGTATGCCTTTTAATTAAATTAACTCCCTCAATAATCACTCTTTCTTTTTTAGGAAAAGCGAACAAAATCTTACCTTCTTGGCCTCTATTATTACCCCTAATAACACGAACTGTCATTCCTGATTTAATATGCATTAAATTACCTCAGGAGCCATTGATACAATTTTCATATATCCACTATCACGTAACTCTCTAGCAACAGGCCCAAGCACTCTGGTTCCTCTTGGCTCACCTGCTGTATTCAAGAGAACAGCTGCATTGTCATCAAAGCGTATATAACTACCATCCGAACGTCGGACTTCTTTTCTGGTTCTAACAACAACAGCTCTCGTTACTTGTCCTTTTTTAACAATTCCACCAGGAATCGCTTGCTTTACAGTAACAACAATTAAATCTCCTAGGGATGCATATCGACGACGACTTCCACCCAACACTTTAAAACAAAGCACTTCACGTGCACCTGAGTTATCTGCTACTTTAAGTCTTGTTTCTTGTTGTATCACTTTATTTACCCAATTTTAATAGATTTACGTACTATTTCACTAACACGCCATCTTTTATTTTTACTAATAGGTCGTATAGAACTAATTTTTACTATGTCACCTAATTTTGGCTCAACAGACTCAACATGTACTTGAAATTTTTTAAATCTCTTAACAAATTTTTTATAAACTGGATGAGGAATCTTTCTAGTGACTTGCACTACTACTGTCTTTTGCATTTTATCACTAACAACTTCACCAACCATGGACTGTCTTTTTCTATCAACCATGATTATTTATCATCCTTTTTAGTACGCAGACCAAGATTAAATTCTTTTTTAATTGTTTTCAATTGAGCAATTTCTTTTTTTAGATGGTTAATTTTTATAGGGTTTTCTAACTGCTGAAGAGCTTTTTGAAAACGTAAGTTTTGAAGAGCTTCTTCATTGACTTTCAATTTCTCATCAATATCTAAAAAAGTCAAATCATTCAATGCTTGTTTTTTCATCATACTTCTCTTCTACCTACAATTTTTGTTTTAATTGGAAGCTTATGCGATGCATTATGAAATGCTTCTTCAGCTCCAGCACGATCAACACCTTCAACTTCAAATAAAATTCGCCCTGGCTTTACGACTGCAACCCAATATTCTGGAGAACCTTTACCTTTACCCATTCTTGTTTCAGCAGGTTTCTTTGTAATAGGTTTATCCGGAAAAATACGAATCCACATTTTACCTATTTTTCTAATAACACGCGTAATTGATATACGACAAGCTTCAATTTGTCTACCAGTAACCCATCCAGCCTCTACAGCTTTAAGTCCATATGTGCCAAATGCTACATAGTCACCACCTTTAGCCATCCCTTTACGGTTTCCACGATGATGTCTACGAAATTTTGTTTTTTTAGGTTCTAACATAATTTTTTATCTAGTTGATTGACCTTTGCAAATCCAAACTTTAATTCCAATAATTCCATACTGAGTCGGCACCTCTGTAAGAACATAATCTATTTCTGCTCTTAGTGTATGCAATGGCACTTTCCCTTGTGAAAATTTTTCGCTTCTTGCTATTTCCGCACCACCTAATCTACCTGCAACATTAACACGGATACCCTCTGCACCCATCCGCATTGTAGATTGAATAACTTTATTCACTACTCTTCGGTATGATACTTTTTTTTGTAATTGATGTCCAATATTTGAACCAACTAATGCAGCATCTAATTCCGGACGCTTAACTTCTGAAATATTTATTTGAATTTTCTTTTTTGTAAGCTGTTTAATTTCATCTTTCAGCCTATTAACTTCTTCGCCACCTTTACCAATAACAATACCAGGCCTTGCAGTATGAACAGTTACAGTTACAGATTTTGAAGATCTACTTATCTCAACTCTTGAAATACCAGCATTCGGTAAACGGACTTTAATATATTTACGGATACGAACATCTTCTTCTAATCCTTTTGCAAATGAAGCACCTGCAAACCAAGTTGAACGCCAATTCTTATTTATTTGTAATCTAAAACCTACTGGATGTGTTTTTTGGCCCAAAAAATCCCCCTAGTTATTGCTATCTACAACTACAACAGTCAAATGAGCTGTTGGTTTGTTTAATTTAGAAATTCTACCCATTGAAGCTGCTCTAAAACGTTTCATATGAGGTCCACCATCAGCATAACATTCTTTTACTCTTATATTTTCAGTATTTAAATCTGAGTTATCAGATTTATTTAAAAGGTTTGAAATAGCAGAACGTAGCGTTTTTTCAATATATACAGAAGCTTTAGCCTTAGAGAAATGTAAATAATTCAAGGCTTCTTCAGCTCCACAGCCTCTCACTTCATCTAAGACTATTCTTATCTTACGAGGAGACTGGCGTATATGGCGAGTGATTGCTTTTGCTTCCATCTTATTTCTTTCTATCTCCAGAATGAAGTCTGAAGGTACGAGTTGGTGAAAATTCACCTAACTTATGACCAACCATATTCTCATATACAAAAACAGGAATAAATTTATTGCCATTATGAACTGCAAAAGTATGACCTACAAAATCAGGGGTTATCATTGAGCGACGTGACCATGTTTTTATAACTTGCTTTTTAGTCCCTTCATTCATTTTATCAACTTTTTTTTGAAGCTTTACATCAACGAATGGACCTTTTTTTAATGAACGGGCCATTTTACTTTCTCCTCTTCACGATATAATCATTAGATTTTTTATTCTTTTTTCGAGTTTTATAACCTTTTGTTGGTTGACCCCAAGGTGAAACAGGATGCCTGCCTCCAGAAGTTTTACCTTCTCCTCCGCCATGAGGGTGATCTACTGGATTCATAACAACACCTCTCACAGTAGGTCTTTTGCCAAGCCAACGACTACGACCAGCTTTTCCAGAAATAATTTGTTCATGCGATTTATTTCCAACTTCTCCTACAGTAACAAAACACTTATCAACAATTTTCCTAATCTCACCGGATGGTAGCTTAACAATTGAAAAACCACTATCATGTGACATTACTTGCGCTGCCGTACCTGCGCTACGAGCTAACTGACCACCTCTACCTGGAACCAGCTCAATATTATGAATAAACATTCCCGTTGCTATATTTTTAACTGGCAGAGAATTTCCCAAACGAAGAGGCGCATTCTCACCTGAAATCAATTCATCTCCAACTTTAATACCAAAAGGTGAAAGAATATATCTTTTTTCACCATCAGCGTAAAATAATAAAGCAATATTCGCAGAACGATTTGGATCATATTCAATCGATGATACCTTAGCAGGTATATCAAATTTATTTCTTTTAAAATCAATAATTCTGTAACGACGACGATGACCGCCACCACGATGTCTAACAGTTATTCTACCATTATTGTTTCGACCACCTGTTTTTCTTATTGCAACAGTTAAACTTTTTTCAGGAGTACCTTTAGTAATCTCAGCGAAATCAGACCTTGTCGCAAATCTATTTCCTGGAGTTGTTGGTTTTATAGTTCTTATACCCACTATTCTACCACATCATTTTCTAGAAGATTGATCGAATTACCTTCTTTTAGAGTTACTATTGCCTTTTTCCAACTAGCCTTACTACCGTGAGTACGTATTGTACGCCCACCACTTTTAACGGTCATATTTTTATCTTTGCCAATACGATTCATTGTAGCAACTTTTTTAACCTCAACATCAAATTTTTGTTCGATTGCTCTTTTAATTTCAATTTTATTAACACCTTTCACTACTTGAAAAGCATACTTGAGTTCTGACTCTTCTAAGCGACTTAATTTTTCTGTAAGAAGCGGCCTAATAATTATTTTCTGATAAGACATTAGGATTTAACCATCAATGAATCATTTAACAATGCTAGACCTGCTTTTTCAAATAAAAGAACTTCACAATCTAATAGATCATAAGTACTAGCAGAGGTTGCTTCAATAACATAAATATTTGGAATATTTCGAGCAGCAAGAAAAACTTTTTCATTCTCAGCAGATACTAAGATAGTTAGTTTTTTACCATACAAGCTTAAAGATTTTAATATTTCAATAAATTCTTTTGTTTTACCATTACTAACTACTATCTCCTCTACAACAACTAAATCTCCAGCACTCGCTTTATCAGACAATACTGATCGACGCGCTAAACGTCGCATTTTCTTTGGCATTTTAGTCTCATAGCCATGCGGCTCTGGACCAAAAACTACACCACCACCTTTCCAAATTGGCGATCTTGTAGTACCTGCTCTAGCTACTC
Source organism: Fidelibacterota bacterium TCS55 (assembly GCA_905182385.1). Lineage (GTDB taxonomy): Bacteria > Fidelibacterota > Marinisomatia > Marinisomatales > TCS55 > TCS55. Next base: position 1,363 of record CAJJBS010000099.1, on the reverse strand, counting down.
CCCGACCCTTCTGTTTAAAAGGTTTTCTACCACCACCTCTAACTGCTGATCTATTTTTTGAAGCATGTGTGCCTTGCCTACCATTAGCTAACTCAGCAACAACAGCTTGATGAACAACACTTTCATTTGGCTTTATACCAAATACAGAATCATCTACTGTCACTGAAGTACCTTTAGTTCCATCTTTTTTTAATACTTTTATTTTCATCTTACTTTGTAATATAAATAATTCCATTTTTTGCTCCAGGGACAGCTCCCTTAAGCAAAATATAATTTTTATCCTTATCTACAGAAACTACTTCTAAGTTTCTTACAGTCATTCGCTTATTTCCATACTGACCCGCCATCTTCATTCCTTTGAAAACCCTAGAAGGATCAGATGCTTGACCAATAGAACCAGCAGATCTAGGATGCTCTCTTTGACCATGAGTCTTAGGACCACCGGCGAAACCATGCCTTTTCATAACTCCAGAAAAACCTCTACCCTTAGTTGAACCAGAGACATCAACGCACTCGCCTTCTTTAAATAAAGATACATTGAATTTTTGACCTGCTTTGTAAGCGTAATCAGGAACAGGAACAAATTCTGCTAAATATCTTTTTGATTCTGTATTTGCTTTTTTAAAATGCCCATCTAATGCTTTATTTGAATGCTTACTTTTACGAACACCAAAACCAACTTGAATAGCTTCATAGCCATCATGATTTTTTGTTTTAACTTGAGTAACCACACAAGGACCGGCCTCTATTACAGTAACAGGTATAGATTCACCTTCGTTATTAAAAATTTGAGTCATTCCAATCTTCTTACCAATTAATCCACGCATTGTTAAACTTTTATTTCTATGTCAACACCAGCTGGCAAATCAAGCTTCATTAATGCTTCGACAGTCTTAGGAGTAGAGTTTAAAATATCTATTAAACGTTTGTGAATTTTAGTTTGAAATTGCTCACGTGATTTTTTATCAACAAATGGCGATCTAAGAACAGTATAAATTGTTCTTTTAGTTGGCAAAGGGATAGGACCAGAAATAACTGCGCCCGTTGACTTAGCAGTCTTAACTATTTTTTCAGTTGACTTATCAATCAATGAATGATCGTAAGCCTTTAAACTAATTCGTATTGTTTGTTTAGCCAAAATTAATGCTACCTTATTCTACTATCTCTGTTACAACACCGGCGCCAACTGTATGGCCACCTTCTCTGATTGCAAAACGAAGCTCTTTATCCATTGCAATTGGTGTTATTAATTCAATCTCTAACTCAACATTGTCACCTGGCATTACCATCTCAGTCCCACTTGGCAAAGTTGCCACGCCAGTTACATCAGTTGTTCTAAAATAAAACTGAGGTCGATAACCAT
>CAJJBS010000098.1 GCA_905182385.1 Fidelibacterota bacterium TCS55 | reverse complement strand
GAATTAATGACACGATTTAGGCTATTTTGCATTTTTTTATTAAAAGGTTTTTTCCCATCTGCGTTCTCAAAAAACAAAGCTCCAAAATAAGTAGCAAAACCTTCTGATAGCCATAAATGATGCCAATTTGACTCAGTAACAGCATCGCCAAACCATTGATGAGCTATTTCATGAGAAACAGTTCCTTCAATATTTTTTCCCTCAGAAATTGCTTTTTCTGAATAAAAGATAGCAGAAGCATTTTCCATACCACCAAAACGAGTTGAGGATTGTACATTCGCCAATTTTTCATATGGGAAAGGTCCAATTAAGTCAGTAAAGTAATCAACTATTTTACCTGCTCGTTTAAAAGATAGTTTTGCGTTCTCAACATCCTCAGGATAAACCCAGTAGGTTACTTCAATACAACCATCCTCTCTAACTGAATTTGGAGCTTTTCCACAAGCAGCTAGACCAACTTTATGAATCTCTAAATCTGCAGCTCCAATAACCATATTGTATGTTGGGATAGGAACTTTTGTTCTCCATGACCAAGTTAAACGGTCTTCTTTTGGACCAATTGCATCATTTAGAGTTTTTATTGGTTCTCTAAGTAAATAACCATTCGCTATTACTTTCCATTCTTTAGGCGCATGGATATAATAATTAACTGTTGCCTTATCACTTGGGTGATCAATTGAAGGTAGCCAAAATCTTGTTCGATTAGGCCAATTATCTACAAAAATAGTTTGATTCCCGTGTATGTTTTTTCCAATTATTAATCCATCATCAGCTTTCCCAGAATAGCCAATGGTGATAATGATAGTATCACCATAATTATATCCATTAAGCTTTTTCTCAATTATTCCATCTTTATATGTGTAAGAAGAAACAATACCATCAATTAATAACGAGTCAACTTTTAAGCCTGTAAAGTCTAAGCGCATTATTGGATTATTTTTTGTTAAAACAGATTTTATTGATACTATAGCTTCAATAAGCTCTGTTTTTTTACCTAATCCAATTTCTATATTATAATGAATCGCATCTAGATTTCCTTGATAATCATAATTTGTTGGAGCAACTCCAGCTTTGATAGGCTTTGGTTCTTGTCCAATTAAAAAAGAACTACTAAAAAGAATAAAAAATATTTTATTTATAATTAGCTTTGGAATATTACTCACCAACTTTTTTAGTTTGAAGTATTACTTCTCTATTACTAAAGCCTTTAATCTCCCAACCTCGTCCACATTTCATATCAATAAAATCTAATATTTTAATTTCTTCAAGTTTATCATCGCTTAATTTTATAAACATAATATTATTACTCACTAATATAGTATTTCCTTTTCCCCAACTACCTTGCTTACTTATTTCTCTCATTTAATCTTTCCTTTTTAAAAATAAATTTTCTAATAACAGTATGAAATTACATCATGAAATAACCAAACTCATAAATAAAGGTTAGGGATATAAAAATACATTATCACCTAATCAAGAATGATTTTAAGATTAGTAAAAGTAGAACTACAGTTGATTCAAGAATAAAGAATATGAAAAAAGGATACGTTTTATCATCAATCAATTATTTATAAGCATGAGAACATAATAAAAAACTTTTATTTTATTAATTTTGAGTAAGGTGGATAGATTTTTTTCAATTCTTTTTCTTCTTTGAGTATTCGTCGTATTTAGTAACTGTATCAACAATATCTTTCATGAAATCATTTTCATTATCTTTACTCTCTTTACCTAGCAACTGACTATTATCTTTATCTCTTAAAGTTTTAAGTAAATCCCACATCATTTTTCGTTCTACTTCATCTTCAAAATGTTCATTGAAAACTTTTTTCATCTCTTCTTCGTTTTCACACTTATCTATATCGTTCATTAATTTTTCTGTATTCATTAGTTCCCCTATCGATTAAACAATCTTTTTGAAACCATATTTTCGTATTTGTAAAAAATCATTTGTTCTTAAATATCATATCTTAACTATCTCTTTACTAATTAGAATTTTAGTAAACCTTATCATCGTCATTCCTTAGCTGAGCCATCTTCATTCCACTCTTCAACAGAAAGTTTTTTACCCTCACTGTAAGTTCCTTCATACTCTTTCTTTCCATTTTTATACCACCAAGTAAAGAGTCCATCTTTTTTTCCATTTTTGAAAGTTCCTTCAAATCGTTTCTCTCCATTTTCATAAAACTCAGTATGGATTCCATTCTTTTTCATATTATAGTTTACTTTTTTTATTTCTTAAAATATTCTTTCCAGTAAGGTATTTGACTCAAATTTAACATAAAGACAACAAGTATAGACAACCCTTGGTCTATAGTAACATATCCTCTTTCAAACCATACATACATTACAAAACATATCACGGAAATTAAAACACACAACAAAAAAATGGAGTAATACTTACCAAGAAAAAAGTTTGGTATTTTATTGAAATCAAATTTCATAGCTAAATCCTTCATTTTTTTCTCCAATGAAGTCAAAGTATCTGTTAATTATTTTCTTCATTTCTTCATTTCTTCTTTTCATTTTACTCTCCTTTATTTAAGCCAGAGGCGTTTCATTTAATTATCCACCAAAACTAATAGCCATTGTTTTATTTTACTATATGTCTCTTCATTCATTTCATGCCCTATCTTTGCTTCATAATAGTCAGTATTAGCACCTAATTTTTCAAATAAAGATTTACCTTGATAAGCCCACTTAGTTGATAGACCACTGTCTTCACTTCCATGGATAATCAATATATTAAGATTTTTATATAGACTAGGCTCCTTAACTGAATACTCCACTGGCAAGCGAGCGCTATGAATAATAATACCTTCAAATTTGCTTGGGTATAATAATGCTAGCTTATAAGATATAATTGCACCTTGGCTAAAACCTCCAATAAATATTTTCTTTTCATCAATATTGTATTCTTCTTTTATATGTTCAATCGTTTTAATTATCCTATTAGTACTCACATCTATTTGAGCTTGATTCGATAAAGTATCACCATCAGAAATACTATATTCATACCATCTATTTGAAATAACCATAAATTTGAAAGGTGCACGCATTGAAACAATCAAATATTTATTATTTAACTCTTCAATTAATTCATTAAACTGTTTTTCATTATTTCCATAGCCATGCATTAAAAATAAGACTGGCATATTAGATTGAGTTATTTCTGGGAAGCTAATTGAATATTTAAGTGGCTTTTGAGCAAAGAGGGGAATTACAAATAATATGACCCAGAGGCGTTTCATACTGGAAATTACAAAAACTTATCATAGAATGCGTAAGCACTAAATACACAACCCCTACCCCCGTCAGATAATGGGTGCTACCCCTAAAGTATGTTGAGAACTATATATAATTAGTTACTCTCTCTAATGAGTGACGAGTGTCATTGCTTACAATATAAACTCCTCAATCTCAGTAGCCATTAGCGGAGCATAATGTTTTTTATTTCACTTTGTTCATATATGGTATTAAATCCCTAAACCCACTTCTCCAATTCTTCTTTCCTAACCCAGTTCCCATATACCAATAAGCTCCCAATTTAGGGGGCTTACATTTAAAATCAAGCCATGCCTATCTCATTAGGGATAATAGGTTTTCCATCAGCCCAATTTGATGATTTAGAATAAATTCCATTTTTTAGTGTAATAAATAAAAGAGGGACCATAGGATGTATAATATCCTCATCACTATCATCAAGAATAATGTTTTGCTCAGTTACATAAGTTGCATGGGTTGCGTTATGGACTAATACATTATACCAAGGCTTGTCTTTGGGAGGCTTGGTGTTTTTGCACATGTGTTCATACCATTCGTCAGTTAATAGAAAACAATCATCTACCCCGATTATGACCCCTCTGTAGTGAAAACGTTTATGATGTATCAGTTGTCCTATTTTAAAGCATGGTTTCATCAGGGGAATTTACATCTATATAATCAACAGACCTCTGGACTTCAGGGGGATTTTAATATCCATTAGTTTTTACTACTACTAAACACAGGTTAATACCTGTGTTCAATCCTTTATTTGACCCAGAGGCGTTTCATGTATTTAATAAATTGTCATAGAGGGTTGGTTAGACTAATTAATACATCAATTGATAAAATTATTAAAGTGAAATAACCAAAAGTAAATA
>CAJJBS010000097.1 GCA_905182385.1 Fidelibacterota bacterium TCS55 | reverse complement strand
TCAACAACTATCGCAATTTATTAATTTAGGTCATCAATTAGGCATTGAAACTCTTGTAGAAGTTCAAAATTACGAAGAAATTAATAGAGCTCTAAATGCTGGTGCTAGTTTAATAGGTATTAACAATAGGGACTTACATACTTTTAGTGAAACAATTAATACTACAATAAAACCACAAATGACTATTTTTATGAATCCTTCAGTTTTAAGAGGAGATGAAATAATTGTAAGTGCTAATCGAGCAGTAGCAGGAATAACCCCTGTATCCTTTTCAAACTTGACATTAAAAGAAATAGAAACAAGGAATACAGGTCAAGATGTTCCGATGATTCTTGCCTCTGAACCTGGTGTCTGGGCCTATAGTGAGAGTGGTAATGGAACAGGTTACTCTTATGTCTCAATAAGAGGGTTTGACCAAAGTAGAATAGGTGTAATGATTGATGGTGTACCATTAAATGATAATGAAAGTCATCAAGTGTATTGGGTTGACCATGCTGACCTACTTGCAGATGCTAAAGATGTACAAATTCAAAGAGGTATTGGTAATAGTCTATATGGATCATCTGCTTTTGGTGGTTCAATAAATGTAAATACAAGTATTTCAAGTGAAAAAAGAGAAATTGGTTTTTCATATGGCCAAGGTGATTGGAATACTACAAAATATCGTGCAAGATATCGTTCCGGTAAAGATCTTGGTGATAATCTTAGTATGACTGTGAGGACTTCACAAATTAAATCAGATGGTTATAGAGAGAATCATAATTCAAAGCAAAATAGTCTATTTTTCGGTTTAGAGCATCGAGGTAAAAAGATAACTAATCAATTCAGAGCACTAATTGGATATGAGAATACTCAACTTCTTTGGGATGGCATTTATATGAATGATATAGACGATAGAACTAAAAGACGTGCAGGTAACAAAGCATTTACTGATGATTTTATACAACAAATTTATTCACTTAATACGAGAACTAAAATTAGAGAAAATATATATATTAAGAATACAAGTTATCTCGTTCTAGGTAGAGGTTATTATGAAACAAATAAAATTGGGCAAGATTACTATTCATATAATTTAGATTTAAATAATGAATTTTCTGATAATGAAGAGCAAAGCCTCTCAACAGACTTTTTAAGAAGAAAATGGATTGATAATAATTATTTTGGTGTGGTCCCAACAATTACGTGGCTCAATAAGGATTTGAGGATGGATCTAGGAGGTGAACTTCGTTATTATACTGGAAATCACTTTGGTGAAGTTTCAAAATTTTCAGATGATAAACTAACAGCTCAGCTTGGTGATAGTTGGTATAGATATTACCAATACGTAGGAAAAAAGAACTCTATAACTTCATTCATTCATTTTAATTGGCATCCTGTTGGTCAGCCTTTTATAATTACTGCTGATTTCCAAAATCAAATTCATAATTGGAAATTAAATCAAGAAAAGATTGGTCATGCTGTAGGGCATAATTTATCCGCTGATTGGAATTTTTCTAACCCACGTATGGGAATGATTTGGAAAATAAGTGATAGTCTTCATACTTTTTTTAATTGGGGAAAAGCTCAAAAAGAGCCTGCAGATAATCAAATTATTCAGGCTGATGATGTATGGAGTGAGCCTGTTATGGCAGCAGCAGAAGTCATAACAGATTTTGAATGGGGGTTAGATTTTACTTTTAAAAAAGGTCATGCACGATTTAATGGATACAATATTAAATATTTAAATGAACAATTAAAAAATATTGATATAAATCAAGAAGGAGAATATGATTATTATTCAGCAGACTCTACAGAACATATGGGCTTTGAATGGGAAGCAGGCTTTAAATTAAATAATCAATTATCTATTAGTGCTAATGGGGCTTTAGTTATGAATTATTTTAACGATGGTAAAAGCTTACCTAATATACCATCAACATTATTTAATTTTTCAATGGATTTCCAACCTAGAAAAGATAGATTGTTTTTTATTCATTGGCGACGTGTTGGCAGTATGTACATTGATCGAGAGAATACAGAGCAAGGTCTTATAGACCCATTCTCAATTTGGGATTTGGGATTTAAATACCAATGGCAAGATTTAGAAATAATAGCCAAAGTCAATAATGTATTTGATAAGCTTTATTCAACTTATGGTTATGGTTATAATTGGGATGGTTATCAAGCATTCTATTGGCCTGGTGCAACAAGAAATACATTCATAAATATTTCTTATAAATTCTAAAAATTTTAATTAATATATTTATATAGTTATGGTTTATGGTAGGGTCTATTTTTAATAATAGATATTGCTCTATATATTTGTTCCAGTAAGAATGCTTTGGCCATCTCATGTGTAAAAGTGAGAGGAGACAAAGATAAAGTCATATTTGCTGATTGTTTTACAGCTTTAGATAATCCCTCAGGTCCACCTATAATAAATGTAATTTTTTCTGATCTAGATTTTAATAATAAAGCGAGTCTCTTAGAGTTTACGAGTTCACCGTCTTCACTCAAAGCAATATGAAAACCATCATCAGACTTTAAATATTTTAATATTCTGATGCTTTCTTTTTGTTTATTACTATCTTTAATCAAAATATTTTCAAAATTAATATCGCAACTAATTCTTTTGGTGAATTTTTGACATATCTCTGCAAGATTTTTATCACGAACTTTACCAACAGATAAAATTTTTAATTTCATAGGTATAATAGTATTAATTGTTGTGTTAATTGGAAATTAATTGAAGTTATATTTTACTTAAAGTAATAAAGAGTAATTAAATATTATAATAACTATTTGAATGCTCGAGATTTCTTTATGTTTAACTTAAATTTATATGTTTATGACTAGTAAAAAATCTAATAGAAAACGCCTTTTTTTAATTGATGGTTATGCCTTACTATATCGTTCGCATTTCGCTTTAATAAGAAATCCATTGATAAATAGCAAAGGAATGCATACTTCAGCTCTATTTGGTTTTATAAATCAGGTCTTGAAATTAATTCGAAAAGAAAACCCAGATTATTTGATGGCTGCTTTTGATACTCCAAAAAAGACATTTAGACACGAGATGTATCCAGAATACAAAGCTACACGAGAAAAAATGCCAGAAGAAATGAGAGAACAATTACCATATCTTTGGAAGTTACTTGAGGCAATGAAGATTCCAACTTTAGAACAGCCTGGTTTTGAAGCTGATGATATAATAGGTACATTAGCAGTAAGAGCAAATATAAGTAACCTAGATACATTTATTGTAAGTGGGGATAAAGATTTTATGCAACTTGTGAATGATAATATTTTTCTTTATTCACCTTCAGGTAAGCAGTCTGGTATAAAAATATATGATAAAGTTGCTGTAGAAGATAAATGGGGTGTTCCACCTGAAAAAATCAGAGACCTTTTAGGTCTAATGGGCGATTCTTCTGATAATGTTCCAGGTGTTATGGGTGTAGGTGAGAAAACTGCAGTAAAGCTCCTAAAAGAATATGGAACTCTTGAAAATGCTCTAGATCATGCAGATGATGTAAAGAATAAAAGAGCTAGAGAAGGGTTGCAGTCTGGGAGAGAAAAAGCACTCCTGAGTCAAGAGTTAGTGACAATAGATGTAAATATGAATATTGATTCAAATTTTGAAGATATGGCAACCGATGGCTTTGATGTAAATAAACTTGATAAATTATTTCATGAATTAGAATTTCAAGCTCTCATTAATCAAATAAAGTCTTTCAAAAGTGAAGTCCCAATCCAAAATAAGGATTCTGACAAAGATTATAAATCATTATTAGATCTAGTTGATATTCAAAAATTCTCAAATTTAATTAAAGAAGGTGAGTGGCTTTCTTTTGATTTAGAGACCACTTCTTTAGATCCTATGTCCTGTGATATTGTTGGTTTTTCTTTTTCTAATAAAAAGAATAAGGGGGTTTACATACCAATTATTTTTAAAGAAAAAGAAAATAGTTTATTTGATGATCATCTAAATTCAGTTCTAAATATACTAAGACCCTTATTTGAAAATTCTAAAATACCTAAAACTGGACAAAATATAAAATTTGATGCCTTAATTTTAAGGAATCATGGAATAAAGGTTTCTGGAATCAAATTTGATACTTTGTTAGCAGCTCATTTAATTAGTCCAGACTCAAGAAATTTAAAATTAGAGAATTTAAGCTTTGAGCATCTTAATTATCGAATGATTCCAATTGACGACTTAATCGGTAAAGGTCGAAATCAAATATCCATGGGGGAAGTAGAACTGGAAAAAATTACTTTTTATGCATCAGAAGATGCAGATATAGCTTTACAGCTAACTCATATTTTTGAAAAGAAATTAAAAAAACAAAATCTTGATAAATTTTTTAATGAAATTGAAATTCCTTTGCTACCAGTCCTCCTTGAACTAGAATACAATGGAATGTTCGTTGACGCAAAGATGTTAAGTTTAATGTCTAAAAATCTTGGCACTAAAATTGAGGACCTTACCTTAAGCATTCAAAAAGAAGCTGGAACCGAGTTTAATATTAATTCAACTCAACAATTAGCAAATATATTGTTTGATATTATTGGATTACCTGAGATAAAAAAAAGGTCAACTGCGGAAGAAGTTTTAAATCGTTTAAAAAATGAGCATGCTTTACCAAGCTTAATTTTAGAGTACAGAAAATTAAATAAACTTAAAAATACATATATAGATGCTTTACCAGCTCTAATTAATTTAAAAACTAAAAGAATTCATTCAACTTTTAGTCAAACAGTTACTTCAACAGGAAGATTGTCATCTAGAAACCCAAATTTTCAAAATATTCCAATACGAACAGAGTTAGGTAGAGAGATTCGTAAAGCATTTAGATCTGAAAATAAAGGTTGGAAGATTTTTTCTGCAGATTATTCTCAAATTGAATTAAGGATTATGGCTCATTTATCACAAGACAATGCTTTGCTTGATGCTTTTAGAAAGGGTGAAGATATTCATACAAGAACAGCAGCCGATGTATTCAATGTTTCTATTGATGAAGTTATTCCAGAAATGCGTCGCACAGCAAAAATTGTTAATTTTGGACTCCTTTATGGTGCTGGGCCTTTTCGTATGAGCCAAGAGTTAGGTATTCCACAAAAAGAAGCAAAATCAATTATTGAAGCGTACTTTGAACGTTATTCAGGAATAAAAAATTATATTGATTCTGTAATTGAATATGCACGCAATAATAAATATGTTGAAACAATGTTAGGCCGTCGTCGTCAAGTATGGGATATTGATAGCACTAATCATCTCCATAAAGAAGCTGCAAAGAGAATGGCTATTAACATGCCTATCCAAGGCACTAATGCAGAAATGATCAAAATTGCCATGATTGATATTCAAAAAGAATTAATATCAAAAAATATGATTTCTAAAATGTTAATTCAAATACATGATGAGTTAGTATTTGAAGTGCCATCAGAAGAATTAGATAACCTTCAAAAAATAGTGGTTAATAAAATGGAAAATTCGTTAACATTATCAGTACCAATAATAGTTGATTGTGGTAATGGTGATTCATGGTATGAGGCGCACTAGTGGAAGCAAGTATCACATTAAAAAAAGTTGGTAAACTAGTAAGAGATAAAACTATTCTTGCAAGTTTAACTTTTGGTATTGAAAGAGGATCTTTAGTTGCAATAATTGGGGATAATGAAGCAGGAAAGTCAATGTTACTAAAGGTTATTTCTGGGGTTGAATATCAAGAGTATGGTCAAGTATTTATTAACGGTTTAAATGCTCAGAAAAGACGATTGGAAGTAATGTCTTCAATAGGCTTTGTTCCGCATGAAATTGACTTAGACCCTTGGTTGACTGTTGAACAAAATATTCAGTTTATGGGCCTTCTTTATGGTGTTGAGACAGAAACAATGAATACACGTATGGTCCAGCTAGCAAGAGAATTACATATAATTCCATTTTTAAAATCAATGGTAAGTGATATTTCTCCAGGGATTATAAAAAAAGCGATGGTAATTCGCTCATTAATTCATGATCCAAATATATTAATTATGGATGATCCAACAGCATTTATGGATGCTGAATCTTATCGACATACATGGGATTTACTTCTTAGACTTCGTGGAGATAAAACTATTCTATATGTAAGTCAGTCACTTCAAGAAGTAGAAGAAGCTCATGATCGCATTCTAGTACTTGAAGATGGTCGTATTACACTCGATGGAAGTTTAGATAAATTACTGGGTAGTACTTTTGAATATCATCAATTTCAGATTGAATTTGAGGAGTTAACTAAAGATCTCTATAAACAACTATCTAACTTACCAAAAGTAAAAAATGTATCCAGAATAGGTAATAGTATTCATTTTTATGGTAAAGAAAGAAATGTATTTTTTGATGTTTTAAATGCTGCTACATCTGCAATAATGAAAGATATTAGCGTTAAAAAATTAGGCCTTCAAGATCTCATGGATGCTAAATATGCTAAGGATGGAATTCATTGATTAAAGCATTGCTACTTAGACGATATTGGTTGCTAAAGCATCGTTTTATTTCAACTATTTCTTTTATAATATTATTTCCAATTATATTTCATTTTTCAATTACAAAGGTAATGGAAAATATTTTACCTGTTTCTTCTATCAATGTTGCTTACGAGATTTGGGTTTTTCCGGCCATTATTTTTTTCATAGCTTCATCGTCAACATTTGCTATTATATATAGAGATTTTTTTGATTTAAGAATTCACAAAATCTCTTTTTTACCAATTACTTTAGCGCCTTTTAGTAAAACTCATTTAATTATCGGTTTTATAATTACTTCAATAATTGAATCATTTATGTATGTAATTATTGCTATGATAATTTTAAGCATACTTATTGTTGAACCGTTAAGTTGGAAGATATTTTTAATCACACCAATTTTTACTTTTATCTATACTTTTTTACTCGCAAATATTATTGTTACTTTTTCAATAATATCCGAACGGATTTTTACTTTTTTATCTGTTTCAATTTTTTTATTCTTTTTCATTGTTTTTGGAAATGGTTTCATAATTAGTTTTGATTTATTTCCTCAAAAAATTGGCCTAATTCTATCATATAATCCATTAAGTATTACTCTATCAGAACTTAGAAATATTTTATTTTTTAATATTATTAATTGGGAATTAATAAGTATACCTATTTTTGTATCTTTGTTTTGGACTTGGTTGAATGGAACTTTATTAAAGAGAAAATTAAAACAATGATAGCTTACTTATCTGGCGCCATGGAATTTTCAAGCGATGAAGGTGCTGGTTGGAGAAAAGATTTAACATTATGGCTAGATATTAATATTAACCATAAAGTACTCAATCCTGTAGTTGAATCAGAAAATTTAATGAAGAGTCATGGAGCTGAATCTTATCGTGAATGGAAAAAAACTAATATCGAGGAATATATAGATTTTATTAAAATATGTGTCGATAGAGATATTGATATAGTAAGAAATAAATGTGATTATATTATTTGCTTGTGGGATGAAAATGTTCTGAAAGGTGCTGGAACCCATGCCGAAGTAACTATCGCCTATGAAAGTAATAAACCAGTTTTTTTAGTAAATAAATTAGAACTTAAAGATTTAAGCGGTTGGATTATGGCTTGTAGTACAGAAATATTTTCAGATTTTGATTCTTTAAAATCATTTTTAGTAGAAAAATATTAAGTTTAATCATTTAGATGAGAGGGCCAAAAGCAATTATAAACCTTGATCATTTAAAGTCAAATTTTAGTATAATTCAAAAATTTTTAAATGGAAAAAGAATAATGGCTGTTGTTAAAGCTAATGGCTATGGCCATGGTAGTGTACCTTGTTCTTTAGCTTTAGAAAATCATGGTTGTGATTTTTTTGGTGTCTTTTCAATAGAAGAAGGTATTGAACTTCGCAATGCTGGCATCAAATCAGATATCCTAGTATTTAGTGCTCTTGATCCTTTTAGGTTGAATGAAGCTGTTAAAAATAATTTAATATTAAATATTTCAGATATCTCTCATATCGCTCCATTAATTGATTTTCATAAAGAAACAAATACTATACCTAGAATCCATATTAAAGTAGATACAGGAATGACTAGACTAGGTTTTAGTATCGATTCATTTAATGATCTTATAGAATTATTAATTAAACATTCTGAAATAAAATGCGAAGGAATTTATTCGCATTTTGCAACAGCTGATGAAGGAGATTTTTCATATGCTGTTGATCAAGAAGAAAAGTTCAAACGGATATTGGATTTAACTCAAAAATTAGATTATCCAATTAAAAATATTCACTTTTCAAATAGTGGCGCTACACTAAATATAGAACAAGATTATTGCAATATAACTAGAGTTGGCATGCTCCTTTATGGAGCGTTACCTAGTAATGAACTTGAAAAAATATTACCTGTTAAACCAGTATTGAATTTCAAAGCACCAATTGTAAGTATAAGGTCAGTGCCAAAAAATACATTTGTAAGCTATGGGTGTGCTTACAAGACTACTTCGAAAACTAATATTGTTGTTGTCCAATGTGGATTTGCAGATGGTTTTCCAAGGAGTTGGTTTGAGGATGGATATATATGTTATAATGGTAATAAATATAATATTGCAGGCCGAATTTGTATGGATCAATTTATGGTAGATTTTGGTAATGTTATTCCAAAAATAGATGATAATGTTCTAATGATAGGTAAAGATGGAAGTGATGAGATTCGTTTTGAAACAATTGCAAGCGCATTAAAAACTACACCATATGTACTTGCAACAGCAATTGGTGGTAGAACACAAAGAATTTATAAGGGATAATTCTACTAAATTATATTAGAATTTTATGTTGATGAAACAAAAAAACTTTAACGGGCGTATCTTTTTAAAAGCATTTATTTGTTTTTCTGCATTATTTGCCCAACAATTCAAACATAGCATTGTTATGCCTGTTCCAGACCTTTCATTTCATCCTTCTATCTTTTATGGATTAGATGTTTTAGAGCAGATGGATTTCAAACCTCTTTATGGAAAAACTATAGGTGTTTTTACGAATCAAACTGCAGTTAATCGTAAGGGGCAACATTTACTTGATTTAATGAAGATACATCCTAAAATAGATGTTAAAATTATTTTTACTCCACAATATGGATTATTTGCTGAGCAAAATAATCAATTTAAATTACAAGGTGATCAAAAATATGATCCAATTTACAATGCCCGCATTGTTGAAGTCTTTGGTCGAAACATAAAACCTCCGGAATGGGCTATGAGAGGTCTTGATCTAATCTTAATTGACATTCAAGATACAGGCGTACGTTTTTCTACCTACATAGCTACAATGACAAAAATTTTAGAAGTTGCGAGTGAATTTAGTACTCCTGTAATAATATTAGATAGGCCAAATCCTTTAAGAGGTGATAGAGTAGATGGACCAGTTGTTCGTCCTCAATTTCAATCATTTGAAGGTTATCATATCGTACCAATTCGTCATGGGATGACAATAGGTGAAATGGCGGTTATGGCAAATGAAATGGGATGGATAAAAAATCTAAAAAGAACAAATCTTACAATAATACCTATGGCAAATTGGAAACGATCTTACTGGCTTGATAAATCTGAACATCCCTGGATTAATCCACAACCTCAAATAAAGTCTATTAGAACAAACTTAGCATATGTTGGATTTGGTTTGATAGAAGGTTCGAATTTAAATGATGGTCGTGGAACTGATCGACCTTATTTGCGAATAGGAGCACCTTGGCTGTCTGGGTTTCATTTATATGAAAAAATTATTCAATTAAAATTACCTGGAGTTGAATTTCGTGTAGTCGAATATGTGCCGAGAAAAAAACTAGAAGATAAAGTGATACCTTTACATGTTAATAAAGTTTGTAGTGGTATAGATATTTTCATTACAGATCCAGATCGATTTGATCCCATAGCAACTGCTACAGCAATTATGGTTCTCGCTCAACAACTGTATCCTCGACAATTTAAATGGGATGAACTAAACCGTATAGATATGCTATATGGTCATAGTCAATTACGTATTTTTGCTGCGCAAGGAAAACCCGCAAACTATCTTCCACCTTTATGGCTTAAGGATGTATTGAAATTCAATGAATTTCGTCAGCAGTTTTTAATTTATAAATGAAGATTAAAGTTTTTTTCTTATTTACTTATTTTTCATCTTTGGTTTTTAGTCAAACACATTTTACCATTCCCCAAAATGTTTGGCGTGTATCGTATAATAAAAATATTTCTGCAGGTAAATGGATTGGGTATGATGGCGAAGAAGGCTTGAAAGATTTAAAATACAAATTTAATGATATTGATTATTCTATTAATCAATATTGGAAACATACAGTTAATATAAATGAATATAAGTTAGAATATGGCTTCTCAGATGAGTCAACTTTTATTTTAAATATTCCAATAGTTCAAGAATTTAACCAAAATCATATATGGTCGATATCATCTGACTCCAATACTCTAATTATAGAAAATCTAATGCAATATTATTTTCCAAAAAATAAATCTAATGCAGGTTTAGGGAATGTTACTATTGGAATGAAAACATTATTTATTGGAAACCCTGTATGGCGAGGTGGAAAAAATAAATATTCAATCTATGGTGGTTTAGAGGCAACATTTCCTTTTGGACAAAGTTTGAGAAAATACTACCCTAAAGATGTTGATGATAATGGAATCCCAAATCAGTTTAAGGAATTACCTATTAGTAATGGACTTACAGAATGGAGAGGTAACCTTTTTGGTGAATTTTACCGAAGAATTAAAGGTAGGCTTATTAATATTAATTGGTTATTTAGTTTATCTTCTTTTAATAGAGAGATTATTAATCCATCTTACTCATTTCTATGGATTGAAGAAACTGGAATGGACTCAATTTCTAAAGCTATTGGGAATTCTGTTCTATTTGAGCAAGGAAAACAAATTTATTTATCAATTCAAGGTCAATTAGAGTTGTTACCCAACCGTATATTTTTTTCTTCTGGTATGGATTGGATGTTGTCTGGTCGAGATCAATATTTTTCTAATAGTAAAGAATGGAATTCTTGGATGAGTTCAAATAATAACTATGATACTAAAAAAGGATTATCAACTCAATTTATTAGATTGAATTTTCTTAACATGGATCCATTCAATCAAGTTGGTCCAATTCCATTTGAATTAGAGTTAGGTGCTAGTTGGTATTTATCATATTTAACTTATCATACTTATGGTTACACTTCTTCATGGATAAAAATCAGTTCTTACTTTCAAGCATGGTAAAAAACTATATTCTATCATTACTTGATTACTTAAATGATTAATTCAAAAAAATCCATATTTGCTTGGTCTTTATACGATTGGGCAAACAGTGCGTTTTCAACAACAGTTATGGCTGGTTTCTTTCCTCTATTCTTTAAAGAGTATTGGTCAACTACAGACAGTGTAACTTTAAGTACATGGTACTTAGGACTCGCAAATTCTGGAGCTTCTATTATTGTTGCAGCACTTGCACCATTTCTTGGTGCTATAGCTGATCGTGGTTCTGCAAAAAAGAAGTTTCTAATGTTATTTGCATTCTTAGGTATTATTGGTACGGGATCTTTATGGATGGTGAATCAAGGTCAATGGCAATTAGCTGTACTGTTTTATATCATTGCATCTATTGGGCATATGTCGAGTAATATTTTTTATGATTCATTACTTCCAAGTATTGCTTCAAAAGAGAAAATAGATTACACTTCTTCTTTAGGTTTTGCTTTTGGTTATATAGGTGGAGGTTTGCTTTTTTTAGTTAACGTCTTAATGTATTTAAAACCTTCAATGTTTGGAATTATTGATGCTGCTACCGCTATAAGACTCTCATTTATCACTGTCGCTATTTGGTGGGGTGTTTTTTCTATACCTATAATGATTTTTGTGAAAGAGCCTATTAATTATTCACCAATAAGTATTACTAAAGCTATTTCTGCTGGTTGGTCTCAACTTTTAAAAACAATTAAAGAGATAAGACATTTAAAAGTTGTTTCAACCTTTCTACTTGCATACTGGCTATATATTGATGGTGTTGATACAATAATTAGGATGGCTGTTGACTATGGTACAAGTATTGGTTTTACGGCTAGTTCATTAATAACAGCTTTGCTTTTAGTCCAGTTTATTGCATTTCCTGCAACTTTAGTATTTAATTGGTACTCATCAAAAATTGGTATAAAAAATGCTATTTATACTGCAATTATAGGTTACTCAACAATTACTATTTGTGCTGCACTAGTTAAAGAAGAATGGCATTTTTATATAATTGCTGTAATGATTGCTTGTTTTCAGGGAGGTATTCAAGCTTTAAGTAGATCAATGTACGCTCGTATAATTCCAATTGAAAAAGCTGCACAATTTTACGGGTTTTATAATATGTTAGGTAAATTTGCTGCAATTATAGGTCCACCTTTAATGGGTTATGTGGGCTTAGTAACTGGCAATCCAAGAATAGGTATTTTATCGATTGTTATACTTTTCATTTCAGGCGGATTAATTCTTAGAAAAGTTGACTTGGATGAAGGTGAAAAAATTGCAAAAGCATATTTATCAAAAGAATAAAAATTTGCAATTAAGAACCTAATTATATATTTATTAATAGAGGAATTATTACTATGGAAACTATTTCAGCAAAATATTCTCAGTTTGTTATGCCTGATCATATAAATGTTGTCAGTACATTATTTGGAGGACAAATGATAGCATGGGTAGATTTAGCAGCTGCAAAAGTAGCACATAGATTTTTAAAAGGGACTGATGTTGATGGAGCTGTAACAAGAACAATAGATAAAGTAGAATTTAAAGAACCAGTTTATTTAGGTGATTGGGTCAATTTTTTAGCAACAATTATATCTGTTGGAAAGACTTCATTTACAATTCAAGTAGATGCTTATGCTGAAGGAAGACATTCAGATTCACGTTTGGCTTGTGTTGCAACTTTAGTTATGGTAGCTGTAAAAAAAGATGAAGCTGGAAATTATAAAAAGATTGCCCATGGCAAGACAAACTAATTATTATAAATATTATGTTCTATTTTTCATTCTAACGTTAGGTTTAGCTCAAAATGATACATTAAATGTTGAAACTTTTGAAATTAGCAAATCTCAAGAAGCTGAAATAGTCACTATATCTGCAATAATAAATATAATTGATACGGCTCCTACAGCATATCGTTTTAGTATCTATGAAAGAAGTCATTCAGCAGAACCATTTATTCAAAAATTATTTTTTCCTGGCGAACCAATTCAAATTGTACTCCCCATAAATATATTGAGTCCAGACTCACTAGGCAATATTGCTAAGTTGGAACCATTGGGTGGTAAATATTCAATTCAATATCGAATGTTTAATAAAGTTAAAAATGAGATTATTTTAACCCAATTCGAAGTATTAAAACCTGCAGATATAATAAAATTAACCATTTTGGATAAGGACTCTGGTAAGCCAATTCCAAATTGTAAAATAGAAGCTTTTCAAAATGGAATCCTTCTCTCTTATTCAAATTCAGATAGCCTTGGGTACAGTAGATTAAGAGTTCCACTAAAACGTGATATAGATTATCCTATTATAATTTCTATTAATACTGAGGGCAAATTTCAACTATATAAAAGAGGAGTTAATATTATAGAAGGTACATCTGAAAAAATTATTGAATTATCTTCTCTAAAATTAGATAAAGGTGAAGCCATTTATAATGTAATGCAAGATCTTGTTCCCTTTAGAGTAGGTCCAGAGAATGGATCGTCCGTATTATTTTTACTAAACTTAGGTGACCAAGTTGTAGTTTCTAAAGTTGCAGGTGATAGACTTTTTGGAAGAGTAAAAGTATTTTTAGAAATGCAAGAAAAGTATAAAAATGTAAATGGTTGGATATTGCATAAGCATGTTACTATTAAAGATATATAACTAAATTTAATCTGTAAATATTATTTTAATCTGGAGGAGTTTTGGAATCTAAAGTTTTTAAGCCATCAAGTAATTTTTCATCTAAGGCACATGTTAAAACCATAGATGAGTACCATCAAAAATATAATAATTCTATCGAACACAGAGATGAGTTTTGGGCAACTAAAGCCGAACGCATT
>CAJJBS010000096.1 GCA_905182385.1 Fidelibacterota bacterium TCS55 | reverse complement strand
GATATGTTAGGAGAAATTTGGTCAAATTCAGATAGCTTATTCATCGAAGATAAAAACCAGACATTTTTAGCTTCTCTTCGACTTAAAAAAGCAATAAGTAAGTTACAATATGCTCGTGCATTTTATCAGCAAAGAAATGTTCCGAATCCTTTTAAATTCGACTATACTGAAAGTACAATTATTGGTTACCAATTAGGAATATCAATGGGACAAGGTTTAGTTTTAAATTATATATTTCGTCGATCATTTAGAGATTTAAATGGCGATGGATTAATAAGTGGAGAGGATGAAACGATTGATATTACTTCGATCGAAACATCATTTTCTTTTTAAAAAATGAAAAGTCAAGAAATACGAAATACTTTCATAGAATTTTTTAAAAATAAAGATCATAAATTTGTTCGCAGTTCACCTGTTATTCCTATTGATGATCCAACGTTACTATTTACTAATGCTGGAATGAATCAATTCAAATCAATTTTTTTAGATCAAAAGCACCCTGATTTTGTTCGTGCTGTTAACAGTCAAAAATGTATTAGAGTAAGTGGTAAACATAACGATCTTGAAGAAGTTGGCGTTGATACATTTCATCATACATTTTTTGAAATGTTAGGTAATTGGTCTTTTGGAGACTACTATAAGGAAGATGCTATTCGTTGGGCATGGGAACTTTTCACAGAAGTATGGGGTTTAGATAAAAATCGTTTATGGGTAACTGTATTTCATGAGGACGATGAGGCTTTTAAATTATGGCCTAAAGTAACAGATATTGAGCCTTCTAGAGTTATAAAGTGCGGAAAAAAAGATAATTTTTGGGAAATGGGTGAAACAGGACCCTGTGGCCCTTGTTCTGAAATTCATTATTATATTGGTGATGATATTTCAAAGCAAAGTCCAAAAGGTGTAAATGAATCTGATCTTTATTGGGAATTATGGAATCTTGTTTTTATTCAAAGTAATAGATTGAAAGATGGTAGCTTAGAGGATTTAACAGCAAAACATGTAGATACAGGTGCAGGATTTGAAAGAATTGTATCAGTACTTCAAGGAACTTACAATAATTATGAAACTGACCTCTTTAAACCTTTAATAGAAGAAACAGAAAAAATAACAGGTCAATCATTCAAAGAAAACCACGTCCCATTTCAAGTGATTGCAGATCATATACGCATGCTAACTTTTTCAATTGCAGATGGTGGTTTACCAGGCAATGATGGTAGAGGTTATGTTCTTAGAAGAATACTGCGGCGAGCAGCAAGATTTGGAAGAAACCTCCATCAAAGTGAACCTTTTATATATAAACTTGTCGATACACTGGGAAGTATTATGGGTGAAACTTTTCCTGAGATTATTGAAAAAAAATCACATATTAAAAGAGTTATTAAGGCTGAAGAGTCAGCATTTAGTGAGACATTAGATAGAGGGCTAAATCATTTTGATAAATTAGTGCTTAGTTTATCTAGTAAAGTTATTTCTGGTCAAGAGGCTTTTCGCTTATATGATACTTTTGGTTTTCCTCTTGATTTAACGCAGCTTATATCAAGAGAGAAAGGTCTTTCAGTAGATGAGGAAGGATTTAATGTTGCTATGGAAGAACAAAGAAACCGTGCAAAAGCAAAAGGAAAATTTGTTGTTGAGTCATCAAAATTAAATTGGAAAGTATTAATAAAAGGAAAAGGGTCAATATTTACGGGATATAATAAGACTGAAGACTTAGCTCAAATTTGTCGTTATTCTATTGAAGGTGAACACATACTTGTTATACTAGATAAAACTCCATTCTATGCGGAATCAGGTGGCCAAGTAGGTGACAATGGAACTTTAAAAGGTAAAGGTATTGACCTCATTGTAAACGATGTGAAAAAAGACAATGACTCTTTTATTCATTATTGTACGGGGAATATTGATATAGATGAAAATAACAGTGTTACTTGTGAAGTGAATTATAATCGTCGTCAAAATATAAGAAAAAATCATACAGCAACTCACTTGATGCATAAGGCTTTAAAAGTGGTTTTAGGTGATCATGTTCAACAAGCGGGCTCTTTGGTGAATGATGATTATCTTCGATTTGACTTAACTCATTTTGAGAAAATAACTAATGATGAAATCATTAAAATAGAAAATATAGTTAATAATGAAATACTTTTAAATAATAACTTAGATGAGTCAGTTAAAACTTTTAACGAAGCTAAAAAAGAGGGTGCAATTGCAATGTTCGGTGAAAAATATGGCGATGAAGTTCGTGTCATAAGTATTTCAAATTTTTCAAAAGAACTTTGTGGTGGTACGCATGTTGATCGAACTGGTGATATTGGTTTATTTAAAATTATAGAAGAGTCCTCACTAGCTTCTGGAGTTCGTAGAATAGTTGCATTAACCGGTCCTAAGGCAATTGAATTAATACAAAATCAATCATTGATAATTAATTCAATACAAACTCAATTAAATTGTGAAAATAAATTGATAGTTGATAGAGTTAAGCAACTAATTGCGCAGAGAAAAGAATTAGAGAAGAAATTAAAAAAACAAAAAAAAGCAGGAAATGCTTTTGATCTAAATAAATTAATAGAACAAAGTAAAACTATAAGTAACATTAAAGTAGTTTCTCATATGACCGAGGCAAGCACGATGGAAGAGCTTAAAGACCTAGGTGATAATTTACTAAATTCTATGAAAACTGGGATTGGTGTGTTAGGTGCTCAAGGAGATAAACCGATGGTTGTCGTAGTTGTCTCTAGTGACTTAATAAAGGATGGTTTGAATGCATCCACTATTGCTAAATCAATTGGCGCTTCAATGGGTGGTGGGGGTGGAGGAAAACCTCATCTTGCAACTGCTGGTGGTAAAGACCTCAATAGTTTAAAAATAGCTTTAAATGAAAGCTTTGAAATAATTGATGATTTTATAAAGGGTTAAACTTATGCAATTTAAACAAGATGGTAATATTTTTATTATTTATGTAGAGCAAGATGAGCCAATAATGGGAACATTAACTCAATTTTGCAAATCAAAAGAAATAGTTAATGCTCAAATATCTGGTATTGGTGCTATTAAAGATATTGATTTAGGCGCATATGATTTAGAAAATAAAAAATATATAAGGAAATTCTTTAAGAACCTTTGGGAATTAACCTCATTTCAAGGAAATGTAATATTAAAAGAGAATGAACCTTTTATTCATGCCCACATAACGGTTAGTGATCAGAATCTTAATGTTAAAGGTGGTCACCTATTCGAAGCTAAGGTAGGTGCTGTTGGTGAATTTATTTTAAGGAAAATTCAAACAGATGGAAAACGAGAATTCGACCCTAGAATTGGTCTATTTTGTATGAAATTTAATAATTAGGAGGAATTATGTCTAGAACGGTAATTACAGACGCAAATGCACCGAACCCAATAGGATCTTATAATCAAGCTGTCATAGCTAATGGTTTTTTATTTACAGCAGGACAAATTGCTATAGATCCAACTACAGGTAAATTAGTTGAGGAAAGTTTTAAAGCTAGGGTCCATCAAGTTTTTAAGAACCTATCTGCTATTCTTGAGCGAGCAAATACAAACTTTGAAAATGTTGTAAAATTCACTGTTTTTCTTACTGATATGGATAATTATGCTGAAGTCAACGAGGTTTTTAATGAATGGTTAGATGAAGCTAATGCTCCAGCTAGATCTTTAGTAGCTGTTAGAGGATTACCAGCAGGTACTGATGTTGAAATTGAGTGCGTAGCAACTATTTAAATATTTGATGAACAAATTTATGATCATGGTCTATTTTTTGACCATAATACCTTTATTAGGTCAAAAATCTGATTCAACCTTACAAAAATTACCTTCAAAGGCAGTATCAAAAGCTTTATTATTTCCTGGTGGCGGTCAGTTCTATAATGATCAAAAAATAAAAGGTATATTTTTGTTAAGTGCATCTATTGGCGCTGGTTTTTTATATTTTGATCATGCTAATAAATATAAGAATTATGATGGAATTGATATGTCAGAGAAGGCGAAGTATTTAAAGTTAAGAAACAAATATGGATGGTGGGTTGGTTTTGTCTATATTTATGGCCTTCTTGATGCTATTGTAGAAGCTCATTTGCATCCCTTTAGAGATGTAATGGCTGAAGATATTGAGAATACAAACTCTGATAAAAGGGAGCAAGAATGAGTCAAAATCGTGAACAATGGGGTTCTAAAATTGGGTTTATTTTAGCAGCCTCTGGTTCTGCTGTTGGCATAGGTAATATATGGAAATATCCATCAATTGCTGGAGAGAATGGTGGTGGAGCTTTCACGATAGTATATCTAGCATGTATTTTAATTGTGGGTCTATCTATTGTTGTTGCTGAATTTGTTATTGGTAGAAAAACTCAACTTAGCCCAGTAGGAGCTTTTGAACAATTAGCTCCAAAAACAAATTGGAAATGGGTAGGATATTTAGGTGTGGCAGCAGCCTTTGTGATTCTCTCTTTCTATGGAGTAGTAGGTGGTTGGATATTAAAATATATAGTTGATTCTTTTTCAGGTGGGTTCATTGAACTTTCTGGTAATACAAAAGCAGCTGAGGCTACTTTTAACAGTTTTATTACTAGCACTTTAAGTCCTTTAATATATCAAATTATTTTTATGGGACTTTGTATTTTTGTTATAATTAAAGGTGTTAAAGGAGGGATTGAAAAGTGGTCAAAAATTATGATGCCGTTAATTGTTGTATTACTTGGTGCTCTAGCTATTAGAGGTATGACTTTAGATGGTGGTATGGCTGGAATCTCTTTTCTTTTTAATCCCAGATTTGAAGATTTAACTGCTTCTGCTATTGTTTTAGCGCTGGGTCATTCATTCTTCACGGTTAGTCTGGGTATGGGTACTATGATAACATATGGTAGCTATCTTAATAAAAAGCAAAACCTTGTGACATCTGCTTTGTGGGTAATCTTTCTAGATACTGCAATTGCCTTGCTTGCTGGAGTTGCTATTTTTACTACCGTTTTCGCTCTTGGTGCAGATCCTGCTCAAGGGCCAGGTCTTATATTTGTTATTTTACCATCAATTTTTCCACAAATAGCTGGTGGAACGGTATGGGCTACCATGTTTTTTGTTTTGCTCTTTATGGCTGCTCTAACTTCAGCTATATCAATTCTTGAAGTAGTAACCGCATATTTTATAGATCAGAAAGGTTGGTCAAGAAAAAAAGCAACTGTCCAGTTTGGTGGAATTATAACCATAGTAGGTGTTTTTTGTTCTTTGTCTTTAGGGGCAGAAGTAATTGATGGCAATGGTCAAGACGTAGGACACGGAATTAATCTCACTGGGTTTCTCGGGATGTCATTTTTTGATTTCATGGATAAATTATCTGCAAAATATATGCTCCCCATTGGTGGAATGCTTACAGCTATCTTTATTTTAAAAAAATGGGGTTTAACTAATTATATGTCTGAACTCAAAATAGGTATGGATAAAATGGACTTATCTAGTTTATTAGTAAGGGCTTTATTAACTATCTCAGCTTCAATCGTTGCTTTTATTATTTTTAATGAAATCTATTTTCAAATAACTGGAAAGGCATTGATAGGATAAACATTGCTAGCAGAAAAATATTTTCCCAAAGCTTCATCGAGATATAATTTAATAGCTCAATTATTTAGAAATTTAGATTGGTTGAATACTCTAAAACCAGAGAGGTGGTTTAGTATTTGGACAATGATTTTAGCAGGTAGTAACGTATCTATATTTTTATTAAATAGATGGTCTTATTGGGACTGGGCAACATTCAACTTTCTAATTTTAGGTGTTATTCTATTAACAACATTCTTTTTATCAGTAAAACCAAACTTTTTACATAGAATTAACTCATTTCAATCAGCATTATATATATTTTTCAAAGGTATTATTTTATTTTTACTTGGAACTATTCCATTTGGGTTTGATTTGAGAACTTTTATTTTTGGAATACCTTATTATATTTTCTTTTTATTAGCTCATCTTACATGGTCAATAGTGATTGATAATAAAAATAAAACTATGCCACCCAAAAAAGAGATAGTATCAATTTTATTAACTATTATAACTTTAAATATCACTAGTGCCTTATTAGGATATATAAATGACGATCCTATGATTACTACTATTGCAATAGTCTATTTATTTTTTCCGATAGTTATTTTGTTATTTCCTGTTGGTCTAAGACATCTTCAGAGAGCACAAATACATGTAATATTTATTCCAGCGATGTTTATATCTGTAAGACTCCCATGGCTTTTGTTAATGATTTTGCCTCTATTTTGGATTTTAAGATATTATAATTATTTTAGATTTGGTGAAGTTAAACCATCTTTCAAAGTAGACCTCCCAACTAATATGAAAAATTAGGGTATTAGTCTGAATAAAGACCGCACTGAACTCTTACGTAATTTATCTTTGTCTCAATTCATTGCTCTTGATTTTGAGACTACAGGCCTTCAGGTTGAAACAGATAGAGTTATTGAAGTCGCAGCTATTCTTTTTAAGGACGGTATCGCATCAGATAGATATACCACTTTAGTTAATCCTGGTATTCCTATATCTAAAATGATTGAGGGTATAACTGGAATTTCAAACGAAATGGTTGCTAATGCGCCAACAGAAGATAAAATTATAAGTGATTTTATTGATTTTATTAGCGATCATCCTATAGTTGCTCATAATACACCATTCGATCAATCTTTTTTAGAGTCTATGGCACTACGCCATAAAAAAGATTTACCTAAACGTAAGTTTTATGATACTTTAACGCTTTCTCGTGCATTTTTATTTTTTCAACCAGCTCATAATCTTACCGCAGTCTCTGATTTTTTTGGATTATCAACAAAAGGAGCGCATCGAGCAGAATATGATACTGAGAATTGTGGTCAAATATTTGTGGAGCTTATAGATGAAATTTGTAGCTATAATTTAAATTTAATTTCCAAAATAATTGAATTACTAAAACCATTTAACATAGATAATAAAGATCTTTTTATTGATTTAGGTAATGCTTTAGCAAAAATAGGAAAAATTAAAGGAGGTCTAACAAAATCAAATATTCCTAAACCCTTTAATTCAAATATTTTTATCAATGATGGAAAAAGTAATATAGCTTCAACTAACAGCTACGAGGTCTTTGGTCCTGAGGGTAATCTAAGTAGTACCTTTGAAGCTTATGAAGACCGACCAAGCCAAGTAAACTATTCTCAATTTGTTGATGATGTTTTATCGAGTCCGGGTGGAATAGGAGTTGTTGAAGCTGGTACTGGTTTAGGTAAAAGTATGGCTTATTTATTCCCTGCTATAAAACACAATATAAATAATTCTGATGATGGTCCAGTAATCATTTCATGTTACACAAAACACCTTCAAGATCAATTATTTAATAAAGATTTACCTCGACTTGCAAGTGCTGTAGATGCGCCAGTTCAAGCTGTATTAATAAAAGGTCGTAATAATTATATATGTAAATCACGATTAAATTGGCTTATTAATGGTGCGGAAAAAATGCTAAGCGCTGAAGAAGCAATGTATTTACTCCCTCTAATGGTTTGGCTTGAACATACTCAAACGGGAGATATGGATGAGTGTCCTGGATTTACTAATGGTTTCACTTATAGGCTTATGGCATCCGTTCAAAGTGAACCTGGTTTTTGTACTTCACCAATATGTGCACGAAATGGTGGTTGTTTTTTTGGGCCATTAAGAAAAATGATTTATCAAGCAAATATAATTGTAGTTAATCATGCTTTAATGATCTCTGAAGCAAAAGGTAGAGCAGAAGTTGAAGAAGGCAATGGCTTTTTACCAGAATATAAATCAGTTATTGTTGATGAAGCGCATAATCTTCCTCAGGCTGCTTACCATCAATTAACATCTACTTTAGATCATCGATCAATGTCATATTTTTTAGATAGAATTGACCCTGACCATACACATTCAGTGCGCTGGAATAATCAGTTGAAATCTTTAGGAAGTTTGCATCCTCAATTCGAAGGGATTAGAAGAGATCTTTCTCATTCAGTTGTTGCATGTAGAGATGCTGTGAAAACGTTTTTTAATCAAATGGCTGGAAATAGTCTTCATAAATTTGATCCTGAAGCAAAGTATTCAACAAAATTAATTATCAAAGACTTGATTGCAGAGTTCGGGCCATTAGAAAAAGAGCTATCAATGCTTAATAAAGGTTTTCATTCAGGAAGAAATCAAGTTAGACGAATGCGAGATGCTTTATTAGATATTGATGAAACAAAGGAAGACTTTTTAGAATTACATCAATTATTGGATAGAGGAGAAGGCTTTATGACTGATGCTCTTTTACTTATCCAACATATTTCGACCAATCAGGATAATGATTTAGTTTATTGGTATGAAGGTAATTTTAAAAGATATAGTGGTAAAACTGAATTAGTTTTAACTGCTAATGTAGCACCCATTGATTTAGCCGGCGACTTATCGCAAAATTTATTCAAATCATTAGATCATTGTATTTTAACAAGTGCAACACTTAGAACTGAAGATACTTTTGATTATTATCTTCAAAGAACAGGGTTAAATGGTGTGGAATTTGATGATGTTAAGACAGCAATCTTTGATAGTCCATTTCATTATAATGATCAGGTTACATATTATCAGTATTC
The DNA here is from genome assembly GCA_905182385.1 of Fidelibacterota bacterium TCS55. Taxonomy (GTDB): domain Bacteria; phylum Fidelibacterota; class Marinisomatia; order Marinisomatales; family TCS55; genus TCS55. Next base: position 1,995 of record CAJJBS010000096.1, on the reverse strand, counting down.
GGGATCAGATGGACAACGCCCAGAAGTGATAGCAAAAACAATATTGGCTTGTCATCAAAACTATAATAAAAGAATGATGATTCTTTTTACTTCACGAGCACAATTAGAGGCTACTCTAAAAATTTTACAAAGTTCACCAGCTGGTAAACAATTACCTATATTTGCTCAAAAAAGACAAACTTCTAGAATAGGCCTTATAAGAGGTATGCATCAAACTTCTAATGGTATTTTACTTGGGACCAATGCTTTTTGGGAAGGTGTAGATTTGGCGGGTAATTTATTAGAAATATTAATTATTGTTAAAATGCCTTTTGATGTTCCCACGGAACCACTAGTAAAAGCTTATGGAGATTTAATTGAATCACAAGGTGGTAGTAGATTTATGAATTATGCCTTACCAGAGTCAGTTATTAGGTTCAGGCAAGGCTTTGGTCGTTTAATTAGAACAACGTACGATGAAGGCATTTTTATCGTAATGGATGATAGAATTATTAATAAGCGTTATGGTATAGCATTTAGTGACTCAATTCCAGTCGATTTAATTGCTTTTAAAGAATTAAATGAGTTGGGTAAATTTTAAGATAATTATGAAAAAGCTTTTTATTGAAAATAAATGGATTTCTATATTTTTGATTCCAATTATATTTATTATTGCTTATTTAATAAGTAATCAGATCAAATATCCTGAAGTGCGTTGGAATTGGGATGAAATTGATGTTACAAAGCTTGATTTTCCACTAGGATTCGAATGGGGTGTAGCTACTGCTGCACATCAAGTTGAAGGAAATTCCATAAATAATTGGTCTAGATGGGAAGAAGGCAGTTTTGAAAATGGTCGTCCTCATATTCATAAAGAAGAGAAATCAGGAATAGCGTGCGATCATTGGAATAAATACAAAGAAGATATTATTCTTATTAAAGAATTAGGTGTTGATGTCTATAGATTTTCGGTTGAATGGAGTAAAATAGAACCGGAAGAAGGAGTTTTTAATAAGCAAGCAATTAAACATTATCAAGATGTCTGTGATGCGTTACTAATTGCTGGTATTACTCCAGTTATAACATTACATCATTTTACAAATCCTCTTTGGTTTGAAGATATTGGTGCTTTTGAAAAAGAAGAAAATATTAAATATTTTTCTCGATTTAGTGAGTTTGTATTTGAAGCTCTAAATAATAGAGTTTATACATGGTGTACTATAAATGAACCTGCTGTATACACTAGTCAGGGTTATTTTAATGGAGTTTTTCCACCTGGGAAGAAAAATCCTGAGTTAGCTGGAGTTGTAATGAAAAATTTATTATTAGCTCACACTAAAGTTTATAATAGATTGAAGGCTCATAAAAATGGAAGCAAACATCAGATTGGTATTGTAAAAAATATATTTCCATTTGATCCATATAGTCGATGGAATCCCATGGATTGGTTTGTTAGTAGAACTCTAGATGGAGTATTTAATCAAGGTGCTCTTAATTATTTTTTAACAGGTAAATTTGAGTTTAGTATGCCTGGTATGGATAAAGTTGTATTTAATGACCCATCAGTAATTAAATCTTTAGATTTTATTGGTCTAAATAACTACTCTCATTATCGCGTTAAATCTCAATTTAGTCTGAGTGATTTTTTTTACTTCAAATTTTATGACGATGAAGAAATGACTGATATGCCTTACCCTTTATACGCAGAGGGAATGTATAGATCAATCAAAAGAGTTGAAACACTTGGTAAACCTATAATTATAACTGAGAATGGGGTTGCGGATAAGAATGATATTATTCGTTCAAAATATATTGATCGCTATTTATTTGCAGTCTCTAGAGCAATTGAAGAAGGCGCAGATATAAAAGGTTATTATTACTGGACTTTAATGGATAATTTTGAGTGGTCGGAAGGATATGATATGAAATTTGGCTTATATGATGTTGACTTTAAAACTCAAAAAAGAACATTGAGAGAAGGTTCGAAACGATTTATTGATATAGTCTCTCAATTTT
>CAJJBS010000095.1:1757-2501 GCA_905182385.1 Fidelibacterota bacterium TCS55 | reverse complement strand
GCTGAATTAATCATCAAAGATGAAGAGTTCGTTATCTGTGAAGGCGGCGCAGGCGGAAGAGGTAACATTAACTTTAAATCATCGACGCACCAAACTCCTCGATATGCGCAATCTGGCTTGGAAGGTGGAAGTGGTAAGTTTGAATTTGAGCTCAAAGTGCTTGCTGATGTAGGATTAGTAGGCTTTCCGAACGCAGGTAAATCAACATTGCTTTCAGTTTTATCTAAAGCGAGGCCTAAAATTGCTGATTATCCATTTACTACTTTAGAACCTCACCTTGGAATTGTAAAAACCGGTGATTATAAATCATTTATAATGGCAGATATTCCTGGTTTAATTGAAGGTGCAAGCGAAGGAAAAGGCTTAGGTCACCAATTTTTGCGTCATATTGAAAGAAATAGAATATTATTATTTCTTATAGACGGAAATGACTTAGAACCAAAATTAACATTTAATTCCCTAAAAGATGAATTGTCAAACTATAATAAATCTTTATTATTAAAACCTATTCTACTTATTAGAACTAAAGGTGATACTCTCAACGATATAAACAATAGTTTATGGGAAAATATACCTGAGTATTTAATGGAAATATCAGCAGTTACTCAAAAAGGACTCGTGAATTTAGTTAAAGAAATCGATAAACGTTTGAAAACGCTATAATTACTATTATTATATCACATTATTGTGTGTTCGGATTTATATATCTATTAAATTTCAATGTATTATGTAATTATTAAATTT
>CAJJBS010000095.1:0-1712 GCA_905182385.1 Fidelibacterota bacterium TCS55 | reverse complement strand
CCGAGCGGCTTAAGGCGGCACCCTGCTAAGGTGTTTTAGGTGAAATATCCTAACGTGGGTTCGAATCCCACCCTCTCCGCATCTTAATTACATCAACTTCAATAATTAATTAATTTTATTGTAGATAATTATGACTAATTCTGTATTCAATGTACGTTTTGCCCCAAGTCCCACGGGTGAGTTGCACTTAGGTGGTGCTAGGACTGCTTTATTTAATTGGCTTTTCGCTAAGTATAATAATGGAAAATTCTTTCTTCGAATAGAAGATACTGACACTAAACGCTCAAGAGAGATATACACAGATCAAATATTAGATTCTCTATCTTGGTTAGGTTTAAACTGGGAGGAACCACTAATATTTCAATCGGAACGTTTAAATGAATATAAAATTCATATTAAATCACTTTTATCATCTGGTCAATTATATCATTGCTTTTGTTCGAAGAATGATCTTAGTGAATTAAAGGATAAAGGTCATTTTAAATATCCAGGCACTTGCAGAGAACTAGACCATAATGATATAAAAACTCGTTTAAACCAAGGGGCTAGCTTTACTTATAGAGTTCGTATTCCCGACGGTAATACAAAGTATGAAGATATGATTTATGGATCAATCAATGTAGATCATAAAGAACTAGATGATTTTATAGTGATTAGATCAGATGGCTCTCCAACGTATAATTTTACAGCTGTTGTAGATGATCATTATATGGATATTAGCCATGTGATTCGAGGTGAAGATCATGTGAGTAATACACCAAAACAAATTCTTTTATATAAAGCTTTAGGCTTTAATGTTCCTGTATTTGCACATCTTCCAATGATTCTTGGAGCGGATGGAAAAAGACTTAGTAAGCGGCATGGTGCTGCGGGTGTTCAAACTTTTAGAGAAGAAGGGTATTTACCTGAAAGTTTAAATAATTACTTAGCGCTACTTGGTTGGAATCCTGGAACTGATGAGGAACTCTTTAGTTCAGATGATCTTATACAAAAATTCAATCTTTCTAAAGTTCAAAAAAAAGGAGCGATTTGGGACGAAAAAAAGATGCATTGGATAAGCGGTCAACATATGATGAAAACTGGAACAGATCACATTATTGATAAATTAAGATTTAATGATCCTGACTGGGGTAAGGGAAGCAGTATTTCTTATTTAGTCTCAATTGTAGAACTTTTAAAAGTAAGAGCAAAATCGCTATCAGAATTTATTGCTCAATCTGATTATTTTTTTAACTCACCATTGTCGTATGATCAAGAAGCTTTGCAAAAAGCATGGGGTGACAATTCTGTAAATACTAGAATGCAATTATTAGCAGTTAACCTTTTAACTTTAGAACATTGGCGAAAAGATTATTTGCAAAATATTTTTGAACTATTCATAAAAGAACACGGCTTAGGCTTGGGTAAGATTATTATGCCAATTCGTTTGGCCGTCTGTGGGACTCTAAATGGTCCTGCTGTTTATGATATTCTTGAACTTTTAGGTAAAGATGAAACTTTAAAAAGAATTAACGTCGCATTGAAAGAATTACCAAAATAATGGATAATATAGACATACCACGACATTTCATTCAGCGTATTATTGATGAAGATAATAAATCTGGAAAATTTAAGAACCTGGTTCATACGCGTTTCCCACCAGAGCCTAATGGATATCTCCATATTGGTCACGCAAAAGCTATTTGCCTTAATTTTAGTTTAGCAGATGAATA
>CAJJBS010000094.1 GCA_905182385.1 Fidelibacterota bacterium TCS55 | reverse complement strand
TTGGTTGAAACCCTCTTTTTCTAGTAGACCAGAAATCACCTCAGAGTCAGCTACGTTCATTTGACAACCATATGTTTCTATGTGGTAAGATTTATTCATTAGTTAAATATATGAATTACTGATATAGTTGCAGAGGAATAAAAAATTATTTTAAATAGCCAGAAAAGAAATAGTCTAAAGGGTTTTGAGGAGCTCCATATTGATGAACTTCATAATGAAGATGAGGGCCAGCAGACCTCCCTGAGTTTCCAGAAAATGCAATTAAGTCTCCTCTCTTAACTGAAGATCCATGTTTAACATTAATTTTTGATAAATGAGCATAGATAGTTCTAAAACCATTTCCATGGTCAATTTTAACAACTTTACCATAACCTCCTTGAATATTAGCATATTTCACTTTTCCATTAGCTGGAGAATAAATCTTGGTTCCAGTATTAACTGCAAAATCTTGACCATAATGAAAACGTACTTTTTCTGTAAAAGGATCATTTCGGTAACCATATGATGACCCTAAATATCCTTCTTTAACAGGTCGAATAGAAGGTATGATTTTTAAATTTTCACTGTATTTGACAACTTTATCTGCTAGCGAGTTATAACTACTGAGCTCTAGCTTAACTTTACGACTTAGAGCATCAACATTTAATTCAACATTAGAAAGCCTATTAGTAAACTCATTTGAAATCCCACTAAGATTTAATTTTTTTGATGGTGATCCACCTACACCTAATTCTCTTATTCCCTTGTCAATTTGAGGTAAACCTGTATATGTCCGGATAGCATTATCTTTTTCTTCAATATATTCTATTTGTGAAGAAACATCTTCTAACTGTAATTCTAAATCTACCAATGTTTCTTTTAAATAATCATAGTTTGATTTAAGCTTTTCAACTTTAGCCTCATATAAAATACCTGTGATTGTATCAGCGCTTAAAAATAAGGTTATTGAAATTATTAAAATTGCTAAGCTTGAAAGAGTGATAAGTCTTTTTTGGGATAGATGAAAGTGCTTTGCACCTGTTTCTTTTTCTGAAACAATAATATAATTATGATATTTATTTTTATTTTTGCTATGAAACATACTAGTGCCTAATTATTCAGATTTTTCACTTAAAGTTTCTTCTGTTATTTGGTTTTGATCCTCTTCAGTAATATCATATTTATCTTTAATCTTATCAATCTTATTTAATTTTAATTTAATTGATTCTTCAATTTGGTCAATTTTTTGTATATGTGAAAAAAAGTCATTATTACCTGTAAAATTTGCCATATTATTTTCTTTTGCTTGATTATAAACTAATTTGCCTAATAGTTCTTTCTCATTTCGAATATCGCGTTGTAATTGATGAACTTCTATTTTGATTTTGCTAACTTTTGTTAACTCTTCAGTTTTTGCAACGGCAACTTTACTTACTTCTTCTGCCTTTTCAATCGCAGCATTACTCCAATCTTTCATATTATGTTTTAGATCATCCCAAAGCTTTGTCATAATATCCTCTTATATTCATTTATCAAATTTTTCATAATTAATTGAGACTAGAATTTCAGTGATTAATTTTTCTTCAACAACATATTTGAAATATAAAAAATACCAGCCCCTATTATCAAAGCATTGAGCTCAAGCATAACATTATTTTCCCTAATTCCCCAAATAAGGCCAGAAATTATAATCACCATCGATACTATTTGAATGCTTCTAAGTAATATGTATTTCATAACTTTTACCTATATTCTTCCAACGCATAAAATTTTTAATATTCCATTTATAAGCTTCTGATAATATAGAAAGAGGATCTTCAACCTTTGCTAATTTTTTTGCAAGTGAAGCTATTTGGCGATCATTCAACCTTTCATATAAAAGACGATTAACAAAAGATAACTTTCTCTTTTTATTTATATCTTTAATTATTGGTAAAGCTTGTCCTTCTTTACCAACTAATGAAAGTGCAGCAGATAGACCAGAGAGCATTGACATTCTCATCCCAAAACCAAATAAATAATCTTGATAACCTCCCGCCTCACCTATTAAATAAGGTAATTTAAAATTTCTAAAGGGTAATGAGAAACTACCACGACTTCCAAATTCTTCACCTTCAGGTATTTCAATTCCAATAGATTTAAAATATGTTCGACAAGTTTTGATAATATCTATATCTTTACTTTTCTGTTTTTTAAATGCTGATGCTAAAGTTCCTTTACCATCAATAATAATTAAATAAGCATACCCTTTTGGAGCAAATTGATTTCCCAGAAGTAAATGAACTTGATTATTCAAATTAGTTTTAAAATTAATCCCACGAATATAGGCAGAAGCTTTTTTAGTACCTGTTGCAATAATTGAGCAATCGTCTGGCGCTTTTGTTCCTAATTTAAATTGAACACCTATATCTTTACACTGTTTAAATAGTTCACTATCAAAATCTTGACTATTTTTCCCTCTTTTTACCATGTAAAAAAATGGATTTTTACTATAAATACTTAATGGAGAAAAAAAATTTGAATGAACTTTGAATTCCGAAATCGGGAATGAAGTTATTTTTTTAAAATTAAATCCAATTTGGTTAAATATTATGTTCATTGGATTTGAAAAAATCCAGTTTTCTAATCCTTCATAGTCACCATGACGATTACCCCCAACTTCATGGTTTTTTTCAAAAACAATCGGATTAAAGCCAGACTTCTTTAAATTTATTGCAGCACTAAGTCCAGCAATACCACCACCTGCAATTTTAATTATTTTAGAATTTTGTTGGTAATTCACACATTAACAATCAAGTTGTTGAACTGAAATAAGAATTTTGATAGAATTAACTTTGTTTAAGTCTGATTAGATTTAAAGCCGAACCAGCTCTAAACCAATCAATTTGAGATGTATTATACGTGTGATTACATATAATTTTGTATGAAGAGCCATCTTTATGATTTACAAGCATTGTTAACGGCTTTGAAGGTGAAAAATTTTCAAGATCTAAAAAATCAAAAGTGTCATCTTCTAAAATTAAATCATAGTCTTGTTCATCTTGAAAAGTTAAAGCTAGCATACCTTGTTTCTTCAAGTTAGTTTCATGTATTCGTGCAAAAGATCTAACTAATACTGCACAAACCCCTAGGAAGCGAGGTTCCATTGCTGCGTGTTCTCTCGAAGATCCTTCACCATAATTTTCATCTCCAACTACTAAGCTTAAAACTTGATTAAATTTATAGTCTCTTTGAACCTCAGGTACTGGGCCATAATTACTTGATAATTGATTTTTTACTAAGTTTGTTTCATCATTAAAATAATTGACAGCTCCTGTAAGCATATTATTAGAAATATTATCAAGATGCCCTCTTAATCTAAGCCATGGTCCAGCCATAGAAATATGATCTGTAGTGCATTTACCTTTAGTTTTAATAAGTAGATTCACTCCTGAAATATTTTTCCCATTCCATTCTTCAAAAGGTTTAAGAAATTGCAATCTCTCAGAAGAAGGATTAATAATAACCTCTATATCTTCACCATTCTTTGCTGGCGCCTGATATCCATTATCTTTTACATCAAAACCTTTATCTGGTAATTCTGATCCATTAGGTTCTTGAAACTTTACTATCTCGCCATCATTATTTAAGAGTGTATCTTTAGCTGGGTTAAAAGTTAAATCCCCTGCAATTGCAATCGCTGTAACAAGTTCTGGAGAACCGACAAAAGCGTGAGTATTAGGATTACCATCTGCTCGTTTAGCAAAGTTTCTATTGAAGGAATGAACAATCGTATTCTTATCTTCTTTTTCTGCACCTTCTCTTGACCATTGGCCAATACAAGGGCCACAAGCATTAGCAAATACACTCCCACCTAAATCATTAAAGATATCAATGAAGCCATCTCTTTCAATAGTATAACGAACCTGCTCAGAGCCAGGTGTAATTGTAAATTTAGATTTTGCAATTAAACCATTCTCCACTGCTTGTTGAGCTATGGATGCTGATCTAGATATATCTTCATAGGATGAATTTGTACAAGAGCCAATTAAACCTACTTCAACTTTGGTTGGCCAATTATTTTCTTTTGCTATTTTAGCCATCTGTGAGATAGGTGTCGCTCTATCAGGTGTAAATGGACCATTTAGGTGAGGTTCTAGTTCTGATAAATTAATTTCAATAACTTGATCAAAATACTGCTCAGGACTAACGTGAACTTCACTATCTGCTTTTAAATTTTCTTGTTGATTATCTGCTAACAATGCTAATTTTTCTCGTCCAGTTGATCGTAAATAGTCTCTCATTTTTTTATCATAAGAAAAAATTGATGTTGTTGCCCCTATCTCAGCACCCATATTGCAAATTGTTCCTTTACCAGTGCATGAAATTTTATCAGCGCCATCACCAAAATATTCTACAATAGCATCCGTACCACCTTTAACAGTAAGAATACCAGCTAATTTTAAAATAACATCTTTAGCTGAAGTCCATCCATTCATTTCTCCTATAAGCTTAACTCCTATTAATTTTGGGAATTTTAATTCCCATGGCATACCAGCCATTACATCAACCGCATCAGCACCTCCTACGCCAATTGCAACCATACCTAAACCACCGGCATTAACAGTATGACTATCAGTTCCAATCATCATACCTCCAGGAAAAGCATAGTTCTCTAAAACAACTTGATGAATAATACCTGCTCCAGGCTTCCAGAATCCTACTCCATATTTATTTGATACTGATTCTAAAAAATCATAAACTTCTGTATTTACATCTTTGGCTATTTCTAAATCTTTTTCAGCACCAACTTTGGCTTGAATTAAGTGGTCACAGTGCGTGGTAGTTGGTACCGCTACTTTATCTTTACCAGCCATCATAAATTGCAATAAAGCCATTTGAGCAGTAGCATCCTGCATTGCAACTCTATCTGGGCAGAAAGAGACATAAGACTCACCCCTCCCATAATCCATAGTAGTATCACCTTTAGCTAGATGACTATATAATATTTTTTCAGTTAATGTAAGTGGGCGTTGGATGATATTTCTAGCCGCTGAAATCCTGTTGGGCATTCTATCATAAAAAGCCTTAATCATATTTAGATCAAACACAGGGGTCCTTTCGAGTAGGAAAAATAATTAACATATTTATGCTAAATAGTTATAAAATAGTTCTGAAATTACATATTTATAACATCTATTTCAATTTCTATACAATTAAATATATAGTTTTTTAAAAATATAAAAAGTGATTCAAATTCCACTAATAATAAATACTAAATTTTGCACTTATGAGAAGCCTTAAAATTTTACTGATAATTGGAATTTTATCAATCCAATATGGATTTAGTCAAAAAAGAATAGAAATCATTTCATCTAGCTTTGATCAATTGATTATAAAAGTAAACACTCGATTAATTACAGCCGAAGATTTAAAACCTTTTGATATATTAATCGGGTTGCCAAGCAAGACACTCCCGAATATTCAATTAGAGTCTAAAGAAGAATCCAAAATTGAAAAAATAAAGATTAAAGATATATTCAAAACAGAATGGATAAATAATCAAATTGTCAATGGACTCAATACTGGCACTCTTAGAATATCACCAATAAGTACAAAAATTTCTTATTATACTTCAATGTTGATCAAATTATCATTTGAAAAAAGAATAAGAGAGCATACCCTTGCTTCTAATTCGCAAAAAATACTTTTATCACCAAGAATAATAAATTGGAATATTTCTAAGAATTGGGTTATATCAAAACTCAATTCAACAAAAAAATTGCCACAATTACCAAAGGGTGAATGGATTCAATTTACTATAGGTAAAGATGGCATATTTAAATTAACTGGAAAACAAATTTTAGATTTATTAAAAATAAATGTGAATTTAGATCCAAGAAGCATTATGCTTTTTACTAGTTCGTCGCTTGGTAGAGACCGCACGTATCATTTAAGTCAAAAAATATCTAAAAAATTTTCTATTCCAGATAACTTAGTTGAAATTTCTATTGCTATCGATGGAGAATCAGATGGAAATCTTGGGAATGATGATATCATGTATTTTTATGGCCAAGGGCCTAGTGGATTTAATTTTAATAATAATACTATGGTATGGCATCAGAACTTATACTTCACTGAATCCAATTATTGGTTACTAATTCCATCGGATAACACCTTGAGAGGAAAACGTATTCAAACAGCAAATAAAATTCAAGAAGGAAATAAACTTTTTGATTACGGGATTAGCTATATACATTTAGAGACAGATCAAGAGAACCCTCAGAATTCAGGATTAGGTTGGGGTAATTCTATAGTAGCGAAAACGAACTCATTTTTACAAAAAGTTAATCTTATTAAACCGATTTCATCTAAAAATGCAAACGGTTCTTTTGGAATGATTGGTAATGAGTCAATAAAAACTAAATATAAAAATACTGAGCATAGAGTTCTTTTATCATTGAGTGGTAAAGAATTAAGTAGTTTGACATGGTCAAATATTGGTCTTAAATCAGCGAATTTCATAATTGAACCAAATACACTTATTGATGGTGATCAAACGTTTGAAATAACAAATAATATTAATAATCCAAATTCACTACCTCTTTTCGATTTTCTTTCACTTTCTTACTTTAGAGAGCTTGAATATAGAAAACCCTTTGACTTCATTTCTCCTATTAATTCTACTAATGCTACGTTTAGAATTAAAGGTACTGATTTGAAAATTTGGAATATTACAGATATTATTAACCCTAAGAATCTTCCATTAAATATTAGTGAAGGCATAATATCATCACACGTAACTCTTCCTATTAATAAATCACAACGTTTTTATACATTTAAAATTGAGGATATAATTTCTCCCCCATCTCTAACTTATCAAGGGTTAAAAGAATGGACAACTTTAAGAAACACATCAAAAAAAGCAAATCATCTAATTATTGGACCACAAACTTTTTTCTCAGCTACAGTTCCACTAATTAATCATCGAGCTAAAACTTTATACGCTTCATTAGATAATATTTATCAAGAATTTTCAGCTGGTAATAAAGACCCAATTGGAATTCGCCATTTCTTACAGTGGACTCAAGAAAATTGGGAACAAAAACCTACTACGGTTTTTCTTGTTGGCGATGCTGATTTTGATTATCGTAATATTACCGGTAAATCAAAAATTATAGTTCCAACAATTGAAGTTGGTACAAATTATACATATGCAACAGATGATCGTTTAACTGCATTCAATGGAATAATACCAGAAATGGCAACTGGACGCTTTCCAGCTAGAACTGAAAAGGAAGTTTCAGATTTTATTGAAAAGATTATATCCTTTGAGACAAATTTACCCCCGGGTATTTGGAAGCAAAGAGTAACGCTCGTAGCTGATGACCCCGCAAGACCAGAGAGAGAATCTTTCGAGTTATTTATTGGAAAAAGTCATACTAAAAACTCAGAAAGACTCGCAGAGTCAATTCCTGATTATATTGATATAAAAAAAATATACATGGTTGATTTTCCTGAAGAGAAAGATGCTTCAACATTTGGAGTAACTAAACCTGAGGCTACTCAGGCTTTATTTAATCAATTATCAAAAGGAACAGCCTTTATTAATTACATTGGTCATGGTAACTCAACTCAATGGGCTCAAGAAAAACTCATTATAATAAGCGACGAAAGGAATGATTTATCTTCAATTAAAACTAATATGAAACTCCCTATTTGGATAGCTGGAACATGTAATTGGGGACAATTTGATAATATTGATAAAGAATCATTTGCTGAAGAATTAATTAGATCTCCAATGGATGGTGCATCAGCTATTATTACTACTAATAGAGGAATTACAGTCTCTAGTAATATTCAATTCTTAGAAAATATTTTTAATGAGATATTTAAAGGTGATTCTTTAACTACAAAAAATTTGGGAACAGTTATACAATCAATAAAAACTGGTGGATCTGATGGAGAAATATTCCACCTTTTTGGTGATCCTGCTATGAGTTTACCAATCCCAAAAACTTTAATTAGAAATGGAAAGGTCTCTCCAGATACATTAGAAACATTAGAAGTTGGTACTCTTCTTGCCAAAAGCCCAATAGAGTCAGGAAATGGTACCATAGTTTTTGAAGATGGCCCTAGTCAAGTTACTAGAGTCTTTAACTATGCTTCAAAAGAAGAAGAAATCACTTATTTACAAAAAGGTCCAACATTATTTAAAGGTTCTTTTACTTTTTCAAATTCAACTTTTTCTCCTCAATTTAGAGTTCCCAAGGATATTACTTATACAAAAAATCCAGCGAAAGTGCGATTTAGCATAAATGATGGTTTAAAGGATGAAGCTTTTGGGTCAGTTTCTGGAATTTTTCTTTCATTAGGCTCGCCAAGCAATGCTGTGGAAGGACCAATTATTACATTTGAATCTGAATCTGGGCTTAAACTGAAGAATGGAGATTTCTTACCTGAAAATCAAAATCTAATAATCAGAATTTCTGATCCAATGGGCATTAATCTTACTGGAGAAAAGGGTCATGAATTATTTATTAATAATTCTCTAACAGGCAAAAAAATAAATGCAATTGATCAATTTGTCTATGATAGTAATAGTATCAATACTGGTATAATTCTTTTCAATATCTCTTCAGAAATAGATAATATATCTTTAATTATTAGTGCGTGGGATAATGCAAATAATCCAAATGAGGCTGAAATTCAGTTAGTTCTACTTAAATCAAATAAATTAGATATGCTACGTGTCTTAAATTTTCCGAATCCATTTTCAGAAGAAACCCAGTTTACTTTTGAACTGACTAAAGATGCTAAAGTCTCAATTAGTATTTATACAATTTCAGGAAGAAAAGTGAAATCCATTATTGATAGTAATCAAAGGCTAGGATTTAATAGGATATCATGGAATGGACGTGATGAATATGGAAACTTATTGGCTAATGGAGTTTATTTGTATAAAATTAGAGCTGAAATTAATGATCAAAAAATTAATCATATTGGAAGGTTAGCTATATTTAGATGAATAAATTAATTGACTCTCAATTAATTCTAGCATCCAAATCACCTAGAAGGAAAGATCTGCTTAAGAAGATTGGCCTCACTTTTAAAGTTAAATCAAGTAAAGTATATGAAGATTTTAATATTAAGCTTTTACCTGCAGATTTTGTTTCTCACTATGCAAAAATGAAAGCTGAAAGCGTATCTAAAGTAAATCCAAATTATTATGTAATAGGCGCTGATACAATTGTGGTTTGTAATGATAAAATTTTAGGTAAACCAAATGATAAAAATGATAGTTATAGAATGTTATCGTCGCTATCTGGACAAACACATAAAGTATATACAGGAGTATCAATTCAGCATAATAATCATAAGATAGATAAAACATTTTATGATGTCACTGATGTATCAATTAATACATTAACTAATAATGATATTTGCTATTATATAGATAATTATAAACTTTTTGATAAAGCTGGAAGCTATGGAATTCAAGATTTTTTTGCTGTTCATATAAATAAGATCAATGGTTGTTTTTATAATGTTATGGGCCTACCATTATCTTCTTTATATTATCATTTTTCTAGAATAGTTAAATAAAATTAATAAAAATAGTTTTTCAGTATCAAAACATGCACGTAAATTTTTTTTAGTATGTCAGACTTTTATAAAGAATTAAAAGAGCTTCGAGTAGAAGCAGGTATTAACCTTGAAGAAATTCATAGTCGAACAAAGATTAGCCTAGAAGCTTTAAGGTCAATTGAAAGTGGTCAATTCAATAAACTCCCTCGTACCTATATCCGCCTATTTGTTCGTGCATATGCAAATGAAATTGGTGCCGATGACGCTAAAGCACTTAGAGAACTGGAGAAAGTTTTAAATAAAGAATCAATTGTCGATGAAGGTGAAGAATCAATTGTCGATGAAGGTGAAGAATTAATTGTCGATGAAGGTAAAGAATTATATAATAGATTTAAATATCTAAAACAAAACACTGAGAAAAAAATATTAGATCAAATTAAACCTTGGTCAATTTCTGCAAAAAATATTAGAACTGATACGGTAAAAGGAATTGCTCTTTTAAGTATTCTTATATTTTCTATTTATATTATTCGTCAAATCAATAAAGAAGAAGCTTCAAAAGCTCTTATTTTATATTCTAGTGATTTTGAAGAAGAAGGTCCTATAACCAATCAAATATTACAAAACGATTTTGATTTGTTTGCTGAGTCTGTTCAAATTATGGAAGAAAAAGTTCCTCTCACTTTAAAGATAGCTACCGTTGAAAGAGTATGGTATAAAATAAAGATAGATACCCTTATTTTAATTGAAGACATCTTACCTTCTGGTGATAATCGCCTTTATGAGTTTTCTGACTCTCTAACAGTGCTTTTTAAATATTCAAAAGGTTTAAACCTTTACTTGAATGGTTCATCTCTAAATTCATATAAATCAACAAAAAATCCACTACGTGTAATTTTTTCATCCGTTAAAAAAACGATCACAACTCAACAGTTCGTGCCTAAGAGCTAAGCTCAATTCTTTAAAGTTTTTCTTTAGTTAAATTCCTCAACTTCTTTACTTAAACTTCTCAAACTTAGATTGGAGTGTATATATTTTTTATAATATTTATTGACATCAGTGGGATATAATGAATAGATTATGGGTAGCAGTGGGTAGTTATCCCTAATAATTTGAATATGACAATAAATAACAATACATTTACAGGCGAATACTCTTATACATTAGATGTAAAAGGTCGCATTAATATCCCCGCAAAGTTTAGGAATGACCTTACAGATGATAATGAAAAGTCATTTGTCATTACAAAAGGCATGGATTCTTGCATTTGGGTTTACCCTATTATTGTTTGGCAAAATATTGAAGATGAACTAAAAAAACTTTCATCTCTTTCAAATATAAACCGTTCTTTTGTGAGGAATACTGTACGTTACGCTTCTATGGTCAAATATGACAAGCAAGGCAGAATTGCTATTACTCCTAAACTTATTAAATACGCTAACCTTGGAAAAGAGGCTCTGATTATAGGGATGGTTAATAAAATAGAAATTTGGGATCCAGGTTTATTGGCTAAGACTGATGAATTATCTCAAAAAATTGACTCATCCCAATTTGATGAGCTTGCTAATAAAATTATTCTCTGATGATAAATTCAACATCGCAGGAACAAAACCTTCTACATATTCCTGTAATGTTGCCAGAAGTATTAGAATATATAAATCCTCAAATAGGCGGAATATATATAGATGGGACTATTGGCGCTGGTGGGCATGCTAAAAGCATCATTGGAGAGCCATCTTCATCGAGGAGAATTATCGGACTTGATAGGGATGCGGAGGCACTAGAAATTTGTAAAAAACAATTTGGTGCCTCTGCACACTTCCTTACTACTCATAGAACTTCATATCATCGATTTCCTGCAATTTTGAATGAACTTGGACTTAGAAATGTAAATGGAATATTGCTAGACCTTGGCCTTTCTTCTATGCAACTCAATTCTGATAGTCGAGGTTTTGCTTTTGAATCTAATGGTGAACTTGATATGCGATTCAATAAAGAGTCTGGGCAAACTGCTTCTGATATAATTAATCACTCAACAGAAGAAGAGTTGGCAAATATTATCTTTAATTTTGGCGATGAAAGATATTCTAGAAAAATTTCCTATAATATTAAAAATATGAAAAAAATGACTACTGTAGCTGACCTGAAGGAAGCTATTCGACGGTCAACCCCTCCACATAAACGTAAAAAGTCTCTGGCGCGTGTTTTTCAAGCCTTGCGCATTGCTGTTAATAGTGAATTAGATAAGCTTGAATTATTTCTTAGTTCATTTATTGATTACTTGACTATAAATGGTCGTGTTGTAATTATTTCATACCATTCAATTGAAGATAGAATGGTTAAACACGCTTTCCGAGCATTGAAAAATAATCAGAGACTTAAGCCATTGACTAAAAAACCTATTATTCCAACAAAAATAGAACAAGAGTCTAATTCTCGATCTCGAAGCGCTAAGCTAAGAGCAGCTGAAAGAACCTTGTAAAGAATGATAAAAAGGAAAAGAAGATCAAAAAAGGCCTCTGATTTTTTACAAACTCTATTATTCTTTATAACAACAATGGTCTCCATTTCTGGACTCATCATGTATCTGTGGGTATATACTGAAATTGATGAAACTATGTTGACAATTGAAATTCAAAATCAAGTTACTAGAGAATTAGATAACTCATTAAAGGAACTAAAAATGGAGGTTCTTAGCTTATCTAGAAGTGATAGAATATCTTTCGTTGCACGCAAAGAGCTAAACATGGTTCCAGCACAACCTGAAACGCTAATGATTTTCATTAATGAAGATCAACTAGATAAAATACATTGACAAAAACATACCTAAAGTTTCGATCGCGAGTAACTTTCCTCTCTTGCTTTTTAATATTTGCTTGGGTTGGTTTAACTGCCAGGCTTTTTCAGATAATGATTATTGATAGCGAAGAGTATCGTAAACAAGGATTTAGTCAAAGTCAAAAAAATGAAAAATTAATGGCTATCCGAGGAAATATTTACGATCGGCACAATAAAATTCTTACTAATAACATCATTCATTATTCAATTGGCGTTCATCCCTCAAAAGTAAAAGATAAAGTTAAGTTTGCTAACTTAATTGCTAACTCAACAGATAGAAATGTTAAATATTATCTTGATAAACTGAGTAGCAAATCTGATTTTATTTACCTTGACAGAAATTTAAGACTTCCTAA
>CAJJBS010000093.1 GCA_905182385.1 Fidelibacterota bacterium TCS55 | reverse complement strand
ATGGTTGCTTTTAAGGGCAATAGCTATGGTAAAGTTTCTTCTGCTGATATGATATTAACTTTTCGTAATTATCATAATTGGGTTGGAAGTACAGAATTTGAAAAATTAAGAGCTATGTTTAATACCCTTAAGCCCGGTGGCATTCTCGGGATTACTGATCATCGAAGTGATACAACAGTTGATGCAAAAGGATATACTTGTGAACCTTGTATGATCAAAGATGCTGAAGCCATTGGGTTTATCTATGTTGGATCATCTCAAGTTAACTCTAATTCAAAAGATACTAAAGATTACCCCGGTGGTGTTTGGAACCTTCCACCAACACTATCAAACAATGGTTTAGATAAATCAGGATTAAAAAAACGGCAAAAAGACTTTAAGAAAATAGGTGAAAGTGATAGGTATACTCTTAAATTTATAAAACCAAGTCTTTGATTTAAATTAGAATAATAGTTATGATTTCAAACCGAAAAAATATTTCTTTCTATTTATTATTTACATTTCTAATTACATGGGGTTGTGAAGATGATAGTCTACAGCCTTGTGAGATTCCAAATGTTGGTAATTTTACTGAAGTAAGTGACATGGGTGTTATTTCTGCAAATTTTATTAATAATATTCGTCCAGACTTTGGTATCCCTGAAGAAAACTTCACTGCTTTATATGACGTTCAAATATATTCTGTTAAGTATACGACCACAGATAATAACAATAATATAATTTATGCATCTGGTGCAGTTTATTTACCTCTGACTCCTAATGACGTGCCTCTTTCTATTTTGAGCGGTCAACATGGCTATACAATTAAAAAGACTGATGTACCTTCAGTTACTCCACTTTATGGCTATTTAGGTTTATTTGGTGCGAGTATAGGGTACGCATCTGTTCAATCAGATTATATAGGACTTGGTAGCTCAAATGTAAATTATGAATCAGTTAATATGCATCAAAATGGAAATGCTGTAGTTGATTTAATTTCAGGTATTAAGCACTATGCGTGTGAAAAAGATATTGAATTAAATGATAACGTTTTTTTACTAGGTTATTCAAATGGTAGCTATAATTCTATGGCTGCTCATAAAATTTTAATTAATAATCCAAGAGATTATGAAATATCAGCAAGCGTACTAATTGCTGGATACTATGATTTAAATATTGAGTCCTTAGATATTCCAGATACATTACTTATGCCATCTTGGGCTATTCATCCAATCTATATTTATGATAAATATTATAATTTAGAAATAATAGATAAAGTGATTAAGTCACCATATTTAGAAAGATTAGATAACTTATTCAAAGGAGATATTGATGCATTTGCAATCAATGATTATTTGACAACTAATACGAAAGATTTATTTCATGCTGAATTTCTAAACTCTTTTACTACTAGTAATATTTTTAAAGAATATCGACAAAAGTTAATAGATAATTCACTTATTAAAACGATACCAAAATCACCAATATTATTTATACATAGTAAAGAAGATAATGTAGTTGACTATCAGCAAAGCGTAGATATGGCAACTAATATTCAAAATTCAGGAGGAGATGCCGAGCTTATACTTTTAGAAAAAGGGCTTCATTCACCAACTGCTTATGCGCCGGCAGTTATTAAAGCAATTAATTGGCTTCAAAAGTTCGAGTAAAATTTTATTTTTGTTTTAATATTTTTGACACTTTGGGCAAAAATGTGTACCTCTTTGACTCACGAAAATCTTTTTTATAATTGTTTTGCAATGTGAGCAATGCTGATTTTGTTTACCAAATATATTTAAGTACTTAGCAAATTCACCCTTAGTTTTATTTCCAGGCGAAAAATTGATAATTGTTGTGCCATTAAAATCTATTGATTTCTGTAATATTTCAGGAATAGCGGATAGTAATCTTTTTATTTTAATAGCACTAATCTTATCGCAACGAGTAATTGGGTGTACTCTACATTTCCATAATACTTCATCTACGTATATATTACCCAAACCAGCAATAAACTTTTGATTTAAAAGCTTAGGCTTAATCATCCCTCTAGATTTATTTAAATTATTCTTTAAATATTTATAATTAAATGATGGATCAAATGGTTCTGGGCCTAGTTTATAATTAAGTATATCTAAATTTTTAAAAAAATATATACGTCCAAACTTCCTATAATCTTTAAAATAAATTTTTGACTTATTTTTTAAATTAATTAATGCTGTAAAATGTTTAGTGTTGTCATTTAGACTGCTTCCAACTTGTAATTGACCAGTCATACGAAGATGAATACATAAGTGACCATTCGATAAATTTAAGATTATATATTTACCGCGTCTCCATATTCTAGTGATTTTTTTGTTTGAAACATGTTTATTTAACTCACTAGTGGTATGAGTTTCAAAGACTTTAGGATAATCATTTAGATGATTGACAGAATGGATAGTTTCGTTCAATAAGAGAGGTTTAAAGTAATTAACTACTGATTGAACTTCTGGTAATTCAGGCATATTTATATAGTTAGTTAATAAACAAAAGCTTCTTTTTTAAGAAGCTTTTGTTTATTAGAATCAGAGTTTATTCTTATTTTTTCAACTTTTTGATATTGATATTTTTAAAACCTTTATCAAATGAGGCATCAGAAAAGAGTAGGCCTATTTTATCATCTGACTTTGTTGCTTTTTTTAAACAATTATTACAACAAAAAGAGACAATCTCTGCATTTACAGTTACAACCTTGCCGGCTTTAACTTTTCCTCCAGTCATTGGACAACTAGTTTGAGTGTATTGTTTTGTAGCAAGAAGTTGATAATTAGCCTTAGTTGAGAATTTTTTACTATCCTCATCAAATTCTTCTTTACACCCGCCACAGCAAAAGTATACTTTTCCATTTTTATATGAGCTACTCTCTTGCATATCAGGATCAACTTTATCACCTGTAACTACACAATATATAGCTGTCGATTTTTTAGATTCTTGTTGAGCACAAATAAAAGTAAAGATACCTAGTAAAATAAATAATGTTTTTTTCATATTAATTCCTATAATGATTAAAATTAAGCGTTATGAGCTTATTAATGAAGATAAATTATAAATTTTATATAAATCTATCAACATCTAATTAACTGTAAACACTATATTAATTTAAGTATTAAACGATTCAATAAATTATAAATAAATATATTTTATTATTCACTAGCTAAAACTTCAGTTATAGATTGTTGAATGAAAAAAAGTGCAATTCTCTTTTTTTTGATATTTTATTTTGCTTGTACTCCTAATCTTAATATTAAGCCGGATTCTGCTTATATAGTTCCTGCTGAGGTTAACTATAGAAAGTATTTTAAGAGTAATTATAAAAGCTTGGATACTTTAGAAGGTGTTTGGATTGAATATGTTGTAGGAACACTTTATGATAATGGGAAAGTCATTGAACGTAAAGAAATAGCTAAACGTGCTAGATGGATTGTAATTAAAGAAGGATCCTATTATAAAATTTTGAATGAATATGGTGAACAAAATAAATATGAAGCTTCATTTGAAAAAAATAATGTTAAAAATTCTTACATATTTAATTGTTTATTCATTAAAACAAAAGATCGTGTTGAAGTAGAAGCTAAGCTTATAAATAGTAAAACAATTGAGATGGCTTATAATGCACCAAAAGGTATATTTGAAGAAAGTTATAGAGAATTTATGCTAACTGATTTACTAAACGGTGAACAAAAGAAATTAGAATTATTTTGGCAATTTAGCTGGATTAAAATTTTTCCACTTAATGAAACTAAAGATTGAATAATTATTTAAATATGGATATAATAAATTTACACATACTATCAACAGCTATCCTTACTGGTGCAATATGGGTAATTCAGTTAATTCACTATCCTAGTTTTAGATACATAGAAAATAAGCTATTTAAAGCTTTTATGGTTTTACATATTAGAGGAATAATGTTTTTTGTTTTTCCAATAATGGTTATTGAAATATGTACAGGTAGCTATTTATTATTTCAAGGTAATTTATCTTTGTTATATATATGCGCTATGATAATTCTTTATTTAATTTGGCTTAGTACTGCTTTGATCTTTAGTGGATATCATTCAAAACTCAAAAACAATAAAGATGATAAAATTATAAATAACTTAGTAAAGTATAATTGGTTAAGAACTGTTGGATGGTCATTGCGTTTAATTTTACTTTTTATGATTTAACTATTGATTGTTTTCTTCTACCTAAAAAGTATAATACTGTATAATAGAAAACCCCTAGACTAAGAATAAGTATTAAATAATCTGGCCACTCAGGCATTAATTGAGAAAAATTTGATCCATTTGGTCTTGAGTAAGTAAACATGTAATTACTACCAATTAAGTAATTAATCGTATGTACGAGTGTTAAAATAATGGTGGTCATTAAAATTGACCTTAAATAATCTTTTAATTTAGGTCTGAATCCCCAAAAAAATGGTCGTAATCCAAATAATAATAAAATACCATGGTGTCCATAATATCTTAAAAATAGATACCAAGCTTCAGTCCCAAACATTATAGTATTAATAAAAGATGCTGTAGCGCACCAAATTCCAGCAAAATATAACCAAGCATTAACTTTTTGATGATTAAAAAACAAGTACGTTAGTGCGCTAAGGCTTGTAATGTATGAAAACTCTAAAGGTAAACTAGTCTTATATGACCAAGTACTATCATTTAGAGCAGCTAATTGATAAATAAGTTCGACAATTAAAGGTAAAGACAAAAAAGGATAAAGTGAAGACCTGTCAAAAGACCATTTATTACGATATTGTAGGTAAAGAAGAGCGGCAACAACGGCTAAAGTGATAGATGTTGCTTGAATATGTACCTGGGGCAGCTCAATGAATACACTTATTATTTTATTCAAATACTAATTAGCTCTGATCCAATCAATTTCAAGTTTAAATGGACCGGTTTGTTTATCTGATAACATAATTCCAATTTCTTTAATTATAATTTCAGATAATAGCGGCATATCATTTAGATAATAACCTCTATAAACTGGATAGAAATCATCAATTTTCAATTCTTTTTCAATCCACTCACCATCAATTGTGTCGAAGGAATGTGTATATGAAGCCCAGTTTGATGTATTGCCTCTTACACGAAAACTATACTGTCTACCGTCACCTTTAACTCTAATTGTTATAGATTTAACATTTTTTAAATCAGGAGGATAATATGCTCTAATCGATGAAAAACCACCATTATTCTGCAGTGAAAGGTAACCATTAAAGATTCCATATAAATTATTTTTTAATTTTAAAGTAGCATCAGATCGACCACCCATCACAGAATCATTTACTATTTTCCATTTCAGTAAATTTTTTGAATCAAAATCTTCCATTATAACTTCACCATCAATAAGTTTAGCATTGTTATTTTCAACAGTAGGCACATCACAACCAATAAGGAAAGCTAAGCAGTTTGCTAAAAAAATATTTTTCATCATATAAAATCCTTTTAATTAAATAAGCGTTATGAGCGTTATAGCTATTGTTAAATTATTATTTTATTTTTATGTTAACTAGTACTAATTATTAATTTTTAAAGGTTTTTAAAATGAAAAGAAGAGATTTTATAGGTGAAGCTTGCAAGTTTGCTGTGCTCTGTTCTTCACCGTTACTGCTGTCAACATTACAATCTTGCGAAGATGTTAGTGATGAGTCCATTGGTAATGATGACTTTATTGATATAAATGAGAGCATTATCGAGTTTAACTTAAATCAAAGCCCTTTTAATAATTTAAAAACAGTTGGTGGATCCATAGCCACTCAAGGAAACAGTTTTGATTCAAAAGGACTTCTTCTGTTTAGACAATCTGAGAGTACAATATTAGCCTTCAGTAGGCGTTGTACACATGCAGGAGTAGCTATCAATGCTTTTAGTAATGGATCTGCTAAATGTTTAAGCCATGGTTCAGAATTTAATCTTTCTGGAGTACCAACAAAAGGCCCAGCTAGTTCAAAACTTGATCAATATATAGTTATTATAAAAGACGATATAATTAAAGTATCTAAATCATAAATTTATATAATGAATCATTTAAAGCTATTTCCCCTTAGTCTCGTATCATTTCCTACAAAAATTGTACCATTACATATTTTTGAAGATCGCTATAAAAATTTAATTACAGATTGTGTTAGTAATAAAAGTGAATTTGGTATTGTTTATCAAAATAATAATTCTTTGGCTGAATTTGGTTGTTCAATGAAAGTTATAGAAGTAGTTAAAAAGTATTCGGATGGTAGAATGGATGTTATAACAAAAGGAAAAAATATTTTTAAACTTAATTCTCAACTTCTTGATGGTGAGTTATTGATTGGTGAAGTAAAATATAACGAAAATAAAAATGATACTAACATAGATATGTTTGAAATATTAAAAGATAAATATTTAAAAATATTACTTATGTTAGGAGTCACTTCAAATTTAGACGGTCATTTAAAAAAGATTCTTTCCTTTGAGTTACTTGAAGGTATAACTCTACCATCAGAATTTGAGTTAATGCTTATTTCAACAAATTCAGAATTTCATCGTATAAAAATACTTGATGGTATTTTCGATAAAATATTGAAGAATCAATTTCCAGTTTCTGATGCTTCACATTTTGAATCATAGCTATATTATATAGATAAGTTTCAGTCATTTTAACAACTATTGAAAGATTACTATGGAACAATACTTATTAATAATTTTAAAAATTCTTGTAGCCAGTTCAATATTTTTTGTTTGGGTAATAAGATATAATAATATAATTGAAGAATTTAAAAAATATAATTATCCAGGCTGGTTAAGAGATTCAGTCGGTATATTAAAACTTTCTTTTGGTGTTATGCTTCTTTGGAATGATAATTTTATCATTTTATCTGGTGCAGCTGGTTTGATATTACTTATGTTAGCAGCGGTAGCTACTCACATTAAAGTTAAAAATAATTTCAGTGATGCTTTACCTGCAATATCACAAATTTTAATGAATGGATTAATCTTTTATTTAACTTATTAATTATGATTACTATCTTATCACCTGCTAAGAAATTATCTAAAGATTGCTTTGGGCATGATTTTAGTTTCACTCAGCCTGAACACTTAATGTATTCAGAAAAATTGATTTCAATCCTTAAGAGTTTTGAGCCTCCAATCTTAATGGATGTAATGGGTATAAGTGAGAACCTTTCTCTATTAAACTGGGAACGATTTCAAAATTGGGAAACACCATTCTCAAATAATAATTCACGTCAAGCAATTTTTACTTTTCAAGGGGATACTTACAGCGGTCTAGATGCTGGTACGTTAAGTGAAAATGAAATATTATTTGCTCAAGACCATTCACGTATTTTGTCGGGACTTTATGGTCTATTAAAACCACTGGATTTAATAATGCCTTATCGTTTGGAAATGGGTACAAAATTAAAAAATGACAATGGTGATAACCTTTATCATTTTTGGGGTGATGAATTATCTAAGTCTTTAAATTTTGAACTAAAAAGTCACAATGAGAAATTTATTATTAACTGTGCTTCAGTTGAATACTTTAAATCAATAAATAATAAAGCATTATCTGCTGAAATTATTAATCCTATTTTTAAAGAAATTAAAAATGGAAAAGTACGTATTATATCAATTTTCGCAAAAAAAGCACGTGGTATGATGGCACGTTTTATTATTAAAAACCAGATCAATGATCCTAATGAAATTCTTGATTTTAACTATGGTGGCTATAGCTATGATAAATCCTTATCTAATCTTAATTCACCGGTATTCACACGACAACAACCTTAATTCTTATTTAAAATTACTTATTAAGCTTTTAGTGTCTCCTATTATTTCTAAAGCACTATTTAAAGACTCACCTTCAACAATGACTTCACTTCTTTTTTTTAATTTAAACTTTATTTTTGCATCAAGATATTCTGACACTTTTTCTTCCATGTTAAATTTGTCTGGTGCAAATAATATTCCGGTTTTCAAACCTTTGTAAAGTTCTATTTGAAGTTCTAGGTCATCTTGTTTGAAGTGACAAGAAAATTTGCCCTCATTATACTCTACTGAAATTACCTTACATCCTTTGTAAGGAGTGAATCGATATAAAGCATTATTAACTTGAAGGCCAACAATGAAACCTGAAAATTCTGATTTACGCCAAGGAATAGTGGCTAAAGAGACTGAAAGACTTATTCCGGGGACTTCAAAATCATTTGATTGAGCCCAGACCCAATTTTTAGGAAAATTTTTCCCCCAGTCTTTTTCTATATATCCTCTACCATTATCAAATAGATATGACTGATTATTAATTTTAATTTTTCCTTCTAAAATATGGTCCATACTTAAAATTCCATGAAAACATTCCATTGTTGGTACATAAGCATACCAGCCCATACATCCAGGTTCTAAAATTGTGACTGGCCAAGGTTTTATATTTTGATTTTTAACATGTCCCTTTACTTTAATTACACTGGTATTAATATTTAATTTGATTTCATTTAATGAAAAAGTATTGTTGCCTAATTTCAGTTCATATTTATTTGGATCACAAATAAATTCATCTGTAGAATATGTTAAGTAATCTACTTTTCCATTTTCTCCGTTATAAATCATTAGAAAAGCGGTTTCATAATCTATTAAACCACTTCGATAAATTCCGGGGATTATAACGATAGATTTTCCATGTACAGTTGTTATTTTATGATACCACCCTTCAAAAAAAGGGTTTTTATTAGATTTACCATGGTATTGTTCGGGTTTTTTTATAAACATAAATAAAATATTAATTAAAATCTTTGAAACTAAACATTCACATTAAATATTAGCTTAAATTTAATACTATGGTCGAATCATTTGCTTTAATTCTTGCAGCTTTTTTAACCTCTATGTTATCTGCTATTATTGGGATGGGTGGAGGTATCACATTACTTGGAGTAATGGCAATATGTATGCCTGAAGGCTACCTTGTAGTAGCATATCATGGAATTATTCAATTAGTAAGCAATGTTACTAGATTATTAATTTTCCGAGAACACATAGATTTTAAGATCTCTAAAAAGTATTTATCAGGTATTATTCCAGGGTTAGTTTTAGCAGCTATAATAATTTATTTTTTAATGCAATTTTATAAAGTTTCATCAGCGGACCAATTTCAAATAGATTATCTAAAACCATTAATTGGCATTTATATTATTTGGTTTCTTTATATACGTAAAAAGGGTAGATCTGTATCAAAGAATGCTTTCATATGGATGGGTGGACTCAGTGGTTTAGCGACTGTTTTTGTTGGAGCTGCTGGTCCTTTAATTGCTCCTTTATTTATTAATTCAAATCTGAAAAAGCATTCAATAATTGCTACAAAAGCTTTATGCCAAGCGATTGGACATCTAGGTAAAATTCCAATTTTTATAATTTTATTCAATGTTGATTATATAACTGATTGGAAAATAATATTACCATTGGTCATTGCAGTTTACTTTGGCACTAAATTTGGAAAAAAAATGTTAGGAAAGCTTCCAGAAGCTACATTCCAAGCTCTTTTTCGATTTACTCTTACATTAATTTCAGTTAGGTTAATAGTAGTTGAGTTAATGAAGTAATTATTAAAATAATATGGAAATTATCACTT
This sequence comes from Fidelibacterota bacterium TCS55, assembly GCA_905182385.1. Taxonomy (GTDB): domain Bacteria; phylum Fidelibacterota; class Marinisomatia; order Marinisomatales; family TCS55; genus TCS55. The sequence goes on along the minus strand of CAJJBS010000093.1, from coordinate 2,159 downwards.
CACTAACATGAATAATAATAAACATATTAAAAGACGAGATTTTACCTGATTATAGAAATATCTTTTATTTTACTATTTAGATTCATTATATCATTTATAATTACCAACTTCTCGGGCTTTATTTGAAGTTAAAATCAGTGATTGAAAGATAATAATTTATGAGAAAAAATAATTTTAGAAATATCGCCATCATCGCACATGTTGATCATGGGAAAACAACTCTTGTAGATGGACTTTTAAGTCAATCTGGGACATTTAAGGCTCATCAAGAAGTTGAAAGTCGTGTAATGGACTCTATGGACCTTGAAAAAGAACGTGGTATTACAATTACTGCTAAGAATACAGCTATAGACTATGAAGGTATTAAAATAAATATCATGGATACACCAGGTCATGCTGACTTTGGAGGTGAAGTAGAACGAAGTTTAAATTTAGTTGATGGAGCGTTGTTGTTAGTTGATGCGAGTGAAGGACCATTACCTCAAACAAGATTTGTATTAAAAAAGACCCTAGAAAAAAACTTACCTGTTATTGTTATCATAAATAAAATTGATCGATCAGATGCTCGCATAGATGAAGTTGTTAATGAAGTCTATGATTTATTTATCGATCTTGATGCGAATGATGATCAAATAGATTTTCCAATACTTTATACAATCGCTAAAGATGGTATAGCTCACGAAAGTTTAAATGATGGCTCAACATCCCTTAAGCCTTTATTTGATTCAATTTTAAATAATATCAAAGGTCCTATAGCTGATGATAGCCAAATACCTCAATTTTTAGTTACAAATTTAGACTATGATTCTTATGTTGGACAGGTTGCGATAGGAAGGTTAAATCATGGCACTTTATCTATGAATCAATCTTATTCGCTTTGCGGTGAAGATGAAATTCGTAATAATCAAAAATTTTCTGCTCTCTATACTTTTAAAGGTCTTGAGAAAATTCAAGTTGAAAAACTAGAAGCTGGTGATATTATTGCTGTTGCAGGTATTGATAATGTTACAATTGGTGATACTATTTCATCAAATGAAGACCCTAAGCCATTACCACGCATCATAATTGACGAACCAACTGTTTCTATGTTATTTTATGTTAATAATGGACCTTTTGCTGGTAAAGAAGGAAAATACCTTACTTCTAGAAATATTAGTGAACGTTTAGATAGGGAAATATTAGGCAATGTCTCTTTACAAGTTCATAAGACGGAGCGTACAGATGTTTTTGAAGTTCGTGGAAGAGGAGAACTACAAATGGCTGTCCTGATTGAAACTATGAGAAGAGAAGGTTTTGAGTTTATGGTTTCAAAACCTCGTGTTATTACACATGAAAAAGACGGTAAGACTATGGAGCCAATGGAAAAAGTTTTTATTGATATACCTGATAATAAAGTTGGTGTAATAACAGAAAAGCTATCAATTCGTAAAGGAAGAATGGAAAATTTAGTAAACCATGGTCATGGAAGAGTTTCTATGGATTTTATTATACCATCAAGAGGACTAATTGGTTTTAGGAGTCAATTTTTAACTGATACTCAAGGTGCTGGTATAATGAATAAACTTTTTGATGGTTATGCACCCTGGTTTGGTCCAATTCCTCAAAGAATAAGTGGTGCAATGATTTCTGATCGAATAGGTAAAGTAACTACTTATGCCTGTTTAGGAATGGTAGATAGAGGCGAGTTATTTATTGAAGTTGGTACAGAAGTCTATGATGGAATGATTGTTGGCGAGAGAAATCGAACTGAAGATCTTTCTTTAAATATTACAAGAGAGAAAAAGCTTACAAATATGAGAGCTTCTTCCTCAGATTCTACTGTTGTATTACGCCCTCCAAAAAAATTATCTTTAGATCAATCTCTAGAATTTATTGCTGAAGATGAGCTGGTTGAAGTTACTCCAGATTCAATACGGTTACGTAAAATGGAACTAGATGCTAATAAAAGAGCTTCAGATCAGAGAAAAGCAAAGTACGCTAGTTAGTTCTTTTTGACTTAAGTAATTATCTATTACCTTTATGTATCAGGAAGTGGATAAAATAATTCAATTCATACTTTTCATCTTATATCTTAATACTAATGCAAAGCATTAATAAAAATATATTAAATATAGTAATATTATTCGGGGTCACCAGTTTGAGCTCCATCACCATTAAAA
>CAJJBS010000092.1 GCA_905182385.1 Fidelibacterota bacterium TCS55 | reverse complement strand
GAATTTATAAAGATAAAGGATGACAAACTATATATAGCTGAAGATAGAGGTGTTAAAACTTTTGATAATAATCATAAATTTAACTTTACTAATAATAGAAAAACAAATAAACTTATGACAAGTCAAGCAGCGTTAAATATCTTGAGAAATTATTTAAAAATTTAATATTTTTTACAAATAAAAAGTGAACCCTTCCCAAATCCGGAAGTATATACTATTTTAGGTATCTGTTTTTTTAATAATTATTTACCTTAGGAATTTAAATGGCTGCCACAAAAGATAAAAAAAGTAAAGCATTAGAACTTGCAATCTCTCAAGTAGATCGTCAATTTGGAAAAGGCTCTATAATGAAACTGGATGGTGACCAGCCAGTTATGTCAGATAATAGTATTTCAACTGGCTGTTTGTCATTAGATGTAGCATTGGGAGTTGGTGGAATACCGCGTGGTAGAATAATAGAGATTTATGGACCTGAATCATCAGGGAAAACTACTTTAGCTCTACATATAGTTGCAGAGGCTCAAAAAGCTGGTGGATATGCAGCATTTATAGACGCCGAGCATGCAATGGACCCTCAGTATTCTAAAAAACTTGGTGTTAATATAGAAGAGTTGCTTGTTTCACAACCTGACACAGGTGAACAAGCACTTGAGATTACGGAAACGTTAGTACGTAGTAGCGCTTTAGATGTTATTGTTATTGATTCCGTCGCAGCTCTTGTACCAAGAGCTGAGCTCGAAGGCGAAATGGGCGATTCACATATGGGTCTTCAAGCACGTCTTATGTCTCAAGCATTAAGAAAATTGACTGGTACAGTTAGTCGCTCGAATACTGCTGTTATTTTTATTAATCAAATCCGTGAGAAAATTGGAGTTATGTTTGGCAATCCTGAAACAACGCCTGGAGGTAGAGCTTTAAAGTTTTATACATCTGTTCGTATGGATATCCGTCGAATAGCTACAATCAAAGATGGTCAAGATGCTATTGGTAATCGTACACGTGTTAAAGTTGTGAAAAATAAAGTTGCAGCACCTTTTAAACAAACTGAGTTCGATATAATGTATAATCAAGGCATATCTTATGAAGGTGATATCTTAGATTTAGCACTACAAGGAAATATCATTGAGAAAATGGGTTCTTGGTTCTCATATGGAGATTTAAAAATTGGACAAGGAAGAGAAAATTCAAAACAATATTTATCTGATAATGATGATATGAGAAAAGAAGTAGTAACTAAAGTCAAATCCTTTATGGGCCTTGAAGAATCTCAATCGGAGAATGATAAATCATAAAATAGTAAAGATTAAAAGGTCTAAAAAGTATTCTGACCGATTTATAATTTATTTAGATAACAAAAGCGTTCTCAGGGTTTCTGAGGACGCTTTTGTTTTAAATCCCTTGAAAGTTGGGGATTTATTATCAAGGTCTGATATTAAAGAACTTGATAATAAAATGAATTTGCATAAGGCTAAAGACGCCGCATATCGTTTATTATCTTATAGAATGAGAAGTATTGCTGAGCTTAATAAGCGATTAAAAGAGAAAGGTTATAATAATTTAGAAATTGATTCAGTCATAAGTTACTTAATTGAACTAGATTATTTAAATGATGAGGTTTTTGGAAAAGCTTTTGTTCGCGAAAAAGTAAAATCTAAAAAAATTGGACCAGTAGCGCTCAGGTTTGAAGTTGCTCAACATAACTTACCAATTGAATTATTAGATAAGTTATTGGAGAGTATATATAATGAATATCCTATTAATGATTTAATTATGTTCCATTTAAATAAAAAAAATATCTTAAAAAATATGTCTTTAAGTAAAAAAGATGTTAATAGATTAAATAATTTTCTAAAAAGAAAAGGTTTTTATTGGGATAGTATAAAAACTGTATATAAAGAATGGGGAATTCTAATTTCTAATTAAGAACTCTTTTGTATTAAATACGATATATATCTAATTTAATATGAAAATCTTTAAAGAGTCTTTATCTACAGTAAAATATTATGAGTTAATAATTATTTGTAGACTTGATGATCTATTTCAAAGTATTCCTTCGTCATTTTCTTTAAAACGCCAGATAATAATATGATCGAAATCAGGTTAGGAAATGTCATAAAGCCTAAAGCTGCATCGCCAAATGACCAGATGACTTCAAGACTCGCAATAGCTCCAATAAAAACAAATAATATATAGAAAGATCTATATACAGGAATAGCGCGATCGCCAAATAAATATTCTGTAGCTCTATCTCCATAAAAGGACCAACTGATAACCGTTGATATGGCGAATAATAACACACCTAAAGTTATAATTTTATCACCAAATGGAAAAATCCAAGCTAAACCATTTTTAAAAGCTAAAGATGTTAACAGACTACCATTTAAGAGCTCACCAGCAAAGTTTGGATCAATTCGTGTTGTATAAAATTCTGTGTGAAACCATGTACCAGTAACAATAATTGTTAAGCCAGTTAAAGTACAAATAATTATAGTATCAATAAATGGTTCTAATAATGCAACAACTCCTTCTCGAACGGGGTACTCTGTTTTTGCAGTTGAATGAGCTATCGGAGCACTTCCTTGACCAGCTTCATTTGAATAGAGACCTCTTTTGACACCCCATAGCATAGTATTCATAATTACTAATAATGTTCCGCCAGCGATTCCACCAACTGCAGCTGGTGGATTAAAAGCCATTGAAAATATTTTCGCAAAACTAGCAGGTATTTCTGTGATATTTGCAAGAACGATCAACATTGCAGCTATAAAATAAATTCCAGCCATAAATGGAGCTAAGTAAGAGGTCACATTACCAATTCTTTTAATACCTCCAATAATTACTAATCCTGCAATACCTGCAATGCATATTCCATTAATGATTTGCTGTATAGAAACACTATACCAATCAGTTAATTGATGCTTTATTGTTAGCCAATGTTGAACACCAACCACTTGTGTCACCTCAGAATATATTTGATCAGAAAGAGTAAATGATTGAATGGCGTTACCAGTCGCAAATGAACAAATTATTGCAAAGCAGGCAAACATAACGGCAAGCCAACGCCACTTTACTCCTAGACCACGTTCAATTGTATACATTGGTCCACCAGCTGTCATTCCTTTACTGTCAAAATCTCTATATTCAACAGCTAGAGTGCATTCTGCAAATTTTAAAGCTGAACCAAAAAATGCTGTAATCCACATCCAAAATAGTGCACCTGGACCACCATAATATATTGCAGTTGCTACACCCGCTATATTTCCTATTCCAACTGTAGCAGAAAGTGCAGTTGTTAAAGCTTGAAAGTGATTTAAGTCTCCAGGTTCGTTTGGATTATCATAATCACCTCTTGTAACTTTTAATCCATGTTTTAAGTACTTTATTTGCGGAAAACCTAAGATTATTGTAGTGTAAATACCAGTTCCTAGTAAAGCAATTACCATCAAAGGAACTAAACTAAAAGAAGGGAAAGACCAAATAGCTTCAAAGAACTCAACACCAAAAAGAAATAGTAAAAGAGCTATTATGCCAAAAAATAAAACGGCATTTGTTTTCTTATTCATTTATATAACATCCATTCTTTAGTTAATAAAACTGCATGAAAGTAACAAAACGTGAACTAAATAAACAAATGAGTAAATCAAAATAAATATTTATAATTAGATTGAATTTGATTGAAGTGAAAAAAATGACTAATAATATAAAAATTATAGCAGGTGTAGATGAAGCAGGGAGAGGGCCATTAGCGGGACCAGTCGTCGCTGCTGCTGTAATTTTGCCAAAGAATCATACAATAAAAGGGCTAATTGACTCAAAAAAACTGACAGCTATAAAAAGAGAAAATATATATAATGAAATAATTAAAGTTTCTGATTATGGCATTGGTATTGTTTCACATAAAACCATCGATAGAGTAAATATACTACAGGCTACTTTTAAAGCGATGAACAAAGCAATTTTAAATTTGAACCAAAAACCAGATAAATCATTAATAGATGGATACGGACTTCCAAATCAAATTATTAAGAATGAAGGGGTGATTGGTGGCGATGATTTAATTGAATGTATAAGTGCAGCTTCAATTATAGCGAAAGTAACTAGAGATAGAATTATGCTAAATATTGATAAAGTATTTCCTGAATATGGCTTCGCTAAACATAAAGGGTATGGTACTAAAATACATATGGAAAGTCTAAAAATAAATAAAGCTTCACCAATACATAGAAAATCATTTAAACCTGTTAAAGAAAATGTACCAACAACAGAATGGTTAAAAAATAATAATAAGTTTAATCAACTTGCCATACAATTGGTTTGTTTAGACTATCTAAATCAAGGCTATTCAATAATTAATATAAATTTCAACATTGATATATATAATATTAAAGTTATAAAAGATGATCTTCTTGTATTCATTAAAGTTTTAGTGAAAAAAGAAAATAATAATATTCCAAATCTTAGCGAAGATAATATTTACAAATTAAAAAATGAAGTTTTGAAATATAAAAAAGAAGTTGATAAAGTTATTAAATCAAAATTTGAGATTGCATCTATTACACTAAAAAAAAATCCTTTAATTCAAGTATTTGATATAAATATTTAGAATTAAGAATTATCTTCTTTATAAAGAGCGACTTTTAATTAAATTCTTCCTCTATGAAAACACGATTATCTAAAATATTAGAAGAAATTCGTTCTCTTTTTATTCTTGTTGTTATTGTTTTAACCTTAAAAGTGACAATTTTTGAATTATATATAGTACCAACAGGAAGTATGGAAAATACTATTATGACTGGTGATTTTTTAGCAGGTAATAGGTTTGTCTATGGAATGCGAACGCCTGAATGGATTGGTATACCTTATACCGACTTAGGTATTTATGTTCCATCTTTAAAATTGCCTTCATTTAAAGAACCTAAAAAAGGAGATATTATTATATTTAAGTTTCCAAGGGATATTAAACAAAAATATGTAAAACGATGCGTTGCTGAGCCAGGAGATGTTTTAGAAATAATAGATAAGACTCTTTTTATAAATGGTCAACCACAAGTTCTTCCAGAAAATGGTAAATTTATTATGTCAACTTTATCTGAATCTTTTTTACAACAAGATATTTTTTTGGGAGACCTTGGTAATAAAGACCATTTTAAAGCTTTCAGAATGCCTCAAAAAGGTGATTCTATTAAGATTTCTCCTAAAAATGCTAAATTATTACTTCATCTTATGCTTCTTGATGGACATAGCCTTGAGCTCATCAATGGTAATAAAAAATATACTTTTACTATGACCAGTCCTGATGAATTATATCGTAGGAAAGGTGAATTGTCAGTATTTAAACCTTATTTTCCTGAGGGGAATCTTTTGGTCCCATGGTCTGACAATATTCCTAAAGGGACTTTGCTTATTGATGGCAAATCAATTGATGGAATGAATTTTTATGCAGTTGAAAATGATTATTATTGGGCCATGGGTGATAATCGCGATGATAGTTTAGATTCTAGGTATTGGGGCTTTGTTCCAAGGAGTCACATTATTGGAGAGGCCTTATTTTCTTATTTCTCTTTAAATCTTAATACATGGATTCCTCGTTTTGACAGAATTGGAACAATACTGCGATAGGGCTTGACTAACAAATTTTCCGAAGCGTACTTTAACACTTATAAATAAGCATATATACAAACAATGAAACAATTAATATTAATTAGTACTTTAATATCAGTTTGCTTAGGGCAGGCCGAAACACTAGCTCTAGACTCTTTAAGCACGCAAGCCCAAGTAGAGTTACCATCAATTGTTGATTCAACAGATTTGAGTATTGAAAACGGATATAAAGGCTACCCTTGGGGCTCAGCTTTCAATTCGTTAATAAAATCGTCTTTTACTTTATTATTAGATGATAGTACTAATTTAAATAAAACTTTTGCAGGTAAACTTGGTATTGATTCAGTAATGGTAGTCTATGCTTTTGCTGATAGTGGTTTTTGGAAAGTTGAAATTGATTTTATGATTAAGCAAAATAATATAGATGAACTGATATCTAATTATAGACGTTTAGAAAAAAATATATCGGCTGTTTACGGATCGCCAAAAATGCTAAATCAAAAAGAGTCCGGCGTCTCTTCGGCTTTCGCTGATCCTTTAAATCAAAAATTTTCACGTGCTTCTTACAGGTCAAATTGGAATGTTAATCCAGTAATTATCGAACTTTATTTAAATGGAAACATTCTTCTTCCCATCACAGATTTACCTCTTTTTTCTGGAAATTTTAGTTTTCTAAAACTAGTTTATTATAATCCAGACTATATGCACTCATCTAAAAAAATGCCAGAAAAAGAAATTATTCCATCTATTTTTGATATTTATTAGTTTTTATAACTAATAAATTTTGATTGTGAAATTGCGCTTGAGGCAAATTTCCAACTTAATTAAATAAATTTTAAAACAATGATATTTTAAAGTATTGAATAGAATTAATAAAATTTCATTTATTAGAAAAAAACTGTATTAACTTCGCTTTCAAATTTTTAGTTTTCATGATTAAATTGAACTTATATAATGGATATTGATTTTAGTAAAAAAGAAGAACGTGAAGGTTACCTTCAGACAAAGCTGGATGACTTATTAGAGGGCATTAATGCATCTTATGGTCAATCATTGCTTGATGAATTAATGCTTAGGCTTGAAGCTACTATTGATGATTTCAATAAAGAAGTAGATGAACTGATGGGCTCATTAAAAAAGAGCTCCGAAGAAAAAGAAAAGTTAATTCAACAAATTAAGTCTGGAGAAGCTATTAAGGTTGATTCTATATCAGAGATTTCACAAACGGATCCTAAAGAAAATGAAAATGAAGAAGAATCAAGGGCCTTAAGTGAGTGGGAAAAAAAATTAGAAGGTATTAGTTAACGACTATATGAGGAAAAAATGAACGTTAAGGATAAAATTATATTTGGATTATTAATTAT
>CAJJBS010000091.1:1878-3114 GCA_905182385.1 Fidelibacterota bacterium TCS55 | reverse complement strand
AAATACAGGGTGGCTATATAAGGAAAGCTGAAAACGCATTAAATCAAATGAAAAAAGTTGATTCATTATTTAATATAAAAATCAAAGAACTATAAAATGAAAACCTCTGGGTCAAATAAAGGAATAATATGTATCAGTTAATCAATCTAATTTATCAAATATTATACATGTGCTTGATTGCGCGTGTAGTACTATCATGGATAGACCATAATCCAAACAACGAAATAATTCAATGGGTTTATAAAATATCAGACCTGATTATCAGACCAATTCAGCGAATCCTGCCTCCCATGAGCATCGGGATTGATATTTCGCCCATTATTGCTATTATTATCTTGGGCTTTATTAAAGGGTTAATTTTATAAGTGATAAAATTAATTTTTTAAATTACTAAATGAAATGCCTACTGGTAATATAAAGGATTAACAATGAAAAATATACTTGCAAGAGGTGGAATAGAATTTTTAGCGGTATTGGTTGGTTTATCAGGTTCATTGTGGGTTGATGGCAATGTGAAAGAAAATGAAGCAATTGTACAAAACAATGAAATTCTTAATCGACTATATGCGAATCTAAGAGCTGATTCGTCTGATGGCGAGTGGAATAGAAAAGCATATGAAAGAGGAATTAAAGGTTGTGCGAGAATTATAGAATGGTGTGATTCAAATCCGACTTTTGATTCGGTGGATGATTCAATTGAAAAAGATATATCAGCTATATTAATTGCAACCTATTTTGGTAATAATGATGAAGAGTACAATTCATTAAAAAATTCTGGTCAAATGCATCTAATAAAAAATAATACCTTAATTAGTGATTTACATCGTTATTATAGTGGATTAGGTTGGTCGGATTATATGGATAGAGATACATGGAGAGTTACTGAAGAAGAGATTAGTCCTTTTCTATCCAATTATTCTGATGAATTATATTATTACCGTGGAGATAACAAAAAGAGAGTTTTTTCTAATTACCCCAAAATAAACCTTATAAGGTTACCTAATATTGAAAAATTGAGATTTTATGCATCAAAAAAATTAATGCATCATGAACATCAATCTAGAGCATACAATCGGATAGTAAGTAGGGTAACAAAACTTCGTTCATTATTGCGAAAAGAGTTGAATATTAAATGAAGCGCCTCAGGGTTGAATAAAGAATTAGAATGATTCAAAATTTTAAAAACAACAGAACGATATATTTAGCTATAGGGTCTACTTTAATAATGTTCTTATA
>CAJJBS010000091.1:0-1868 GCA_905182385.1 Fidelibacterota bacterium TCS55 | reverse complement strand
GATATGGTTCAAAATTTTTTTGAATCAAGAACTCAAGAGCAACTTTTCTGTTATAAAGAGTTCCTTCAAGTATGGGACATAATTTTCGCATTTATTTACACATTAATGAATGCATCTTGGATTATGTGCTTTTTTAAAAACAAACCTCTGTTTTTGATAATTCCTGTTTTCTCTATGATTGCCGATTGGGTGGAGAATTATGTTGAATTATTAATGCTAGATACCTATTTAAGTGCAAACACAATATCTGAAATATTAGTTACTGTAGGGTCTGGGATTAATTCTTTTAAATGGTTATTCTCAATTCTTACTTATTTGATAATATTTATTGGAATAATAACCTCATTAAAAAGATTTTTAATAAAACCTAAACAGGATTAAAAATCTCCTTTTAGGGGGTGTACCTTTCAAATAAAAGGCACTCACACATAGTTATATTATTTTTTGTAGATTGATATATGAAAAATCTACTTTACCTCACATTAGGCATGTTTTTACTTGTTTCATGTGAAAAGGGAAAAATTGCAGAAAACAATAAATTTAATTTCGATGGAATCGATTTAGCAATAAAACCAGGAGATAACTTTTTTAACCATGTAAATAAAAAGTGGTTAGATAAGGCTGTAATTGCAGATGACCAAGCTGGTGTTGGTTCTTATAGCTTCTTAAATATTCCTCAGAAAGAACTATTAGAAGACATTTTAGAAGAAGTCTCTAGTGGAACTCATGAAAAGGGTAGTGCTGATCAAATGGTTGGAGATTTTTACAGTTCAGGGATGGAAACTATTCGCATCAATGAACGTGGCTTTGAACCCATTGAACCTTTGCTTGATGGAATAAATTCAATTACTACGATTTCGGAATTGATGCAATTTGTTGCAGATGAGTTTAAGTCAGGAAATGGTTCACTTATCAGTATGCGTGTTTCTCCAGACAATGAAAATAGCAGTGTAAACATGTTGCATTTTGGTCAAACCGGTTTAGGGTTGCCAGACCGCGATTACTATTTTAAAACAGACGAATCTACCATTGAAATCCAAAAGGCTTATCAGTCATATTTGTCCACACTGTTTGAATTAACAGGAAATGATAATGTAGAGAAAAACACAGCTATTGCTTATGATATTGAAAAGCAGTTGGCAGAAGCTCATAAAACACGAATTGAACGTAGAAATGTAAAAGCTAATTATAATAAACTGGCAGTATTAGATCTTGATAAAAATCAACCCAATATAGGTTGGGGCAATTTGCTGAAAAACTTGGGTGCAGAAGCTGATTCTGTTGACGTCCGTCAATTGGCATATTATGACAAATTGAATGATATGCTTGGTTCTATTTCTTTAGATGATTGGAAAACATATTTAAAAGCGAATGTAATGACCAATTATGCTGATATCTTAAGTGAGCCTTTTGAAACGACATCTTTCGAATACACAAAGGTTATATATGGACAGGCAGTTCAAAAATCACGAGCTCAGGTAATGGTTCAGAAGGTTGATCGACAACTTGGTTTTGCACTTGGAAAATTATACGTAGAAAGATATTTTGAAGAAGAGGCGAAAAAGAGAGTGTTGGATTTGGTAAACAATCTGCAAAAAGCCTTTGAAAGCAGGATTAATCAACTTGATTGGATGAGTGACAGCACAAAAGTTAAGGCTAGAGAGAAATTATACACTATTACTAAGAAGATTGGATATCCAGATGTATGGAGAGAATACGGTAATGTAAAAATAGAAAAGGACAAGTATTTTGAGAATGTCGTTGCTTTGAGACAAAACGATTATCAATATATGTTAGATAAGCTGCATAAATCACCTAACAAAGATGAGTGGGGTACAACTCCATCCACAGTAACAGCATACTATAAT
>CAJJBS010000090.1 GCA_905182385.1 Fidelibacterota bacterium TCS55 | reverse complement strand
GTAATTGAAATAACATTTGTAGGTATATATGCAGAAACATCACCTTCTTGTGTTTCAATTATAGGTAGTGCAGTTAAAGAACCACCACCTAATTCAGAAGACAATTTAGAAGCTCTTTCTAATAAGCGACTATGAAGATAAAAAACATCTCCAGGAAAGGCTTCACGACCAGGCGGTCTTCTAAGAACTAAAGACATTTGTCTATATGCCACTGCTTGTTTTGAAAGATCATCATATACGATTAACCCATGCTTGCCATTATCTCTAAAGTATTCACCCATAGCACAACCAGAGTAGGGTGCAATATATTGAAGAGGAGCGGCATCAGAGGCATTAGCAGTAACAACTGTGGTATACTCCATAGCACCATTGGCCTCTAATTCGGCAACTATAGCTGCTACCGTAGAAGCTTTTTGTCCAATAGCTACATAAATGCAATAAACTGGTTCATCTGTTTCATGAGTATATTTTTGATTAATAATAGCATCAATAGCGACTGCGGTCTTTCCAGTTTGACGATCACCAATAATTAATTCTCGCTGACCTCTACCAATTGGTATCATACTATCCACAGCTTTAATTCCAGTTTGAAGAGGTTGATTCACTGGAGAACGGGCCATTACACCAAGCGCTTTTCGTTCTATAGCTAAATGTTCTTTAGTCTCAATTGGGCCTTTACCGTCAATAGGCTGACCTAATGGATTTACTACTCTACCAAGCATTTCTTCACCAACTGGAACTTCAACTACATGTCCTGTCCTTTTAGCTAAATCACCTTCTTTAACAAGGCTAGTTTGACCAAATAGAACTAATCCAACATTATCATCTTCTAAGTTTAATGCCATGCCAAATACACCATTTGGTAATTCAACAAGCTCTGAGCTCATAACATTTTCTAGACCACTTACACGAGCCACACCATCACCTACTTCAATCACTTCACCTACCTCAGACACATCAACTGACAAATCAAACTTTGCAATCTGTTCTTTAAGTAGGTTTGCTATATTATCCGTTTTGATATCCATGATTTCCTTTTAACATTCTATGCTTTTAATAATGATTGGCGCATATTCTCCAATTGATTTTGAATCGATGCGTCCATAAATTTGTTTCCAACACGAAGTTTTATACCACCAATCAAATTAGGGTCAACTTTCACACTAAAGTCCATTGGTCTTCCTAATGCTGATTCTAATGATTCTTTTAGTCCTGCAGATTCTTTTTCTGATAATTCAGATGATAAATAAGCTATCACCGAAAGATAATTTAATTTGTGCTCAAAAATCTTAATGAATGATTTTTCAATTAAAGAAAAAAGCTTAACTAAGTTTTGATCGGTTACTAAACCTATAAACTCTGATACAATTGGATGACACTTGACTCCAAGTGCTTCTTTAACAGCTCTAGCTTTCTGAACCTCAGTTATTCTTTTAGAAAATAAAAAAGCTCGAAACTCTGGAGAAGCTTTTATAGCACTATTAACTAATGCTAATGAATCTCTAACAGCTTTTTCTGAATTGGACTGATTAGCAACATTAAAAAGAGCTTCAGCATATTGTTTTGATCTAGACTCAAGCTTCATATGACTTTACTTTTTTCAATGATTCTTCAATCAGTGATTTATTGTCAGCATCATTAAGATTCTTAGAGATAAGCTTTTCTGCAACCAAAAGCGTAAGGTTTACGACTTCCTGCTTAATATCAATAATAGCTTTATCTTTTTCAATTTGAATCTGTTTCTTAGCATCATCACTAATCTTTATTGCCTGTTCTTTTGCCTTTGCGATAGTATCTTCTTTTACTTTTTCAGCAGCAGATTTACTATCAGCTAAGATTGATTGTGCTTCCGATCGTGCTTTTGCGGTTATCGCTTCACATTCTTGATTAAGACCTTCTAACTCTAACTTTGCTTTCTTAGCATCTTCAAGTGAACTTCTAATCATATTCTCACGGTCATCCAGCATCTTCATTAGTGGTTTCCAAGCGTATTTTGCTAATACAATGAAAAGTCCTAAGAACGTGATTATAGTCCAGACAAAAAGACCTGGGTCAAGTTTAACTAATGAATCCATTTTTTTCTCTCAAACTTCTATATTGATTAAATGAATTTATTTATTTAAAGTATTAGCATTAAAAATGTAAAAACCTCAGCCAAAATTGCTACTCCTTCAAGAAGGAATAGAGGCAGGTTTATAGCACCCGTAATTTTATCAGCAGCTTCAGGCTGACGGGCTATACTTTCTGCAGCAGCAGAAGCGAATTTTCCAATACCTAGACTAGCACCGATTACTATCAAACCAAAACCTATTGGCATAAATATAGTTGCTTCCATTTTATTATTACCTCTTTATTATTTTAATGATGAACATTAATTGCCATTCCGACAAATACTGCAGTAAGCAGTGTAAAAACATATGCCTGAACAATGACAACAATGATCTCTAATCCTGAAATAGCGACAGCCATTGGTATTGATATAAGTGCAACACCAATTCCAGCTGCAGCTGAATGAAACATTTCGGCAAAAATTGCCATAAGTGATAAAAGTGCAAGTAAAGCAATATGACCACCTGTCATATTTGCAGCCAATCGCATTGTTAAAGCAAAAGGCTTAACTAATAAACCCATTAATTCAATGGGAATCAAAATTATATAAATCGGCCATGCTAATCCGGAAGGGACTAAGTTCCTCCAATGATTAATAAATCCGTGAGCTTTTGTTCCTGCTATCATTATACTAAAAAATGTAATAATTGCTAATGCTGCAGTAACATTAAAGTTTCCAGTTGCAGTCACGCCTCCATGTAGTAAACCATTAATAAAATTATGATCAGCTTCATAAGGAACATTTAAAACAAAACGATTAACAACACCTAAAACATCAAAGATTGGAATCATTCCAATACCATTCGCAAATAAGATGAAAAAGAAAAAAGTTAACATAAGCGGTGTCCATGTATTTACCCATTTTGGGCCAACATTAGGAGCAACAATTGAATCACGTATAAATTGTGTTATTGATTCTATCGCATTAGCCATTCCACTTGGTATAAAATTATTTTGTTTTAAATATGCACGGACTGGAATTATAATTGTAAAAGAAACCAAAAGAGCAACAATCCATAACATTAAGACATGTTTTGTTACGGACATATCAACACCAAATAAATGCGGTAAATGCATTATTGGATGCTTAATGTCTGAATTAGAAACGTGATGAATAATATTTTCACCAACTTGATCCATTACACTCGACCCAGTTGATTTTTCACCGCTTAAGATCATTATTTTCTTCTAATATTTTTTTTAAGATTCAAAAAGTGATTTTAATACTATTGCTTCTAGCGTATGAAACACTATAAATGAGCCTGAAAAACTAAGAATAAAAGGTAATGGAGCAAAATAATAAAAGTAAATAATTACAGATAAATAAATAGCAAAGATAACCATCTTACTTACAAAACCTGTTAAAAGAACTTTTGTCGTTAATTCAGATTTTTTTTCTTTTGCTTTATAAATAAAAAATAATTCAACTAAAACAACTAGCCATGGTAACAAGATACCCCAAAATAATTCCGTAATATATTCAGGATTAATTCCTGCTGATAATCCAAAAATGCCTATCCCTATTAAAAAAAAAGAAAAGATTATTTTCATTTTTTAAAAACCGATTTCGCTAATCCATAAAAACCAATAATTAATCCAAGCGATAAACCAATTAAAATAAAAAATGGAGACGAATTAAAATAATAATCAGCATAAAGACCTGACCCTCCTAAGAATAATACAGAAGCTAAAAGCGTGTATGCAGCTGAGGCAGAGGGGCCAGATTTACGTACAAATCGTTGAAATTGTTTTAAAGATTGAACTAAAGAATTCTCTGATTCATCAATCATGTTGATCAGATTCAATATCTCGAGCAACCTTTTCAGGAGTTTTTATTATTTCTGATGATTCATTGCCTGCCAAAACACAATGTCCTTGAAACTGGGCACCTTCTTCAATAACTAAAGTCCGATAAATTAAATCACCTTTTAAATTTGATTGTGACCCAAGTACGGCTCTCTTTTCTACTCTAACATTCCCGGTAACGGTACCTCCAATATTAGAATCACTTGCTTGAATATTTCCATGGACTTCGCCACCTTGAGCTATTCGAACTGGACCTTCAGAAGTTATATCTCCAAATATTTTGCCATAAACTGCAATTCCATCATTACAACTAATATTTCCTTGAATTATCGCATCTGCGCCAATCATAGTATGTACGTCTTTATTTTCATTTCTAGCCATATTATTCTACACTCATGTTTAATTTATTATAATTTGGAAAATACGTTAAAGGATTAATAGCCTCGCCATTTTTCCATATTTCAAAATGTAAATGAGGCCCAGAACTTTCACCCGTATTACCAGATCTTGCAATTGTATCTCCAATATTTACAAACTCATGAAGCTTAGCTTCTATTGAAGCATTATGTCCATAGTAGGTAAAATATTCATTTCCATGAAATAATACTACTAGATTTCCAAGGTTTTCTGTCATTCCTGAAAAAATAACCTGCCCTGAAGCTGAGGCTAGAATTGGTGATTGTTCAGGAACTGCAATGTCAATACCTAAATGTTGATTACTGAAATCATCAAATTTTTCTACCATTTTTTGTGTTAAGACTCCTTCAACAGGTAAGATTGAAGGAATATTAAAAATTAAATCTAAATCTATAGGTTTAGAATATTTAGACTTAACCAGTCCCTTATTACCATCTTTACTTTCAATCATATCAGTGCCTAATGCTTGCTGTACCATTCTATCAACTTCTTTTAAACGTTCTAGTTCATTGTACAGATTAACAACTTTGATTCGTTCACTAACGAGAGAGTTATATTCTTTTTTCATTTCATTAAATCCTAGAACTCTTGGCGCTAAATAAATCAGACTAAGACCAAAAGTTATCATTGTAGTAGTTAAAGCAAATAAAATTAAAAATGTGATTTTTCTTGAAAGATTAAATTGTTTTTTTCTTCCATCATGATCTGGGATAACGACAAAGGTATAGCTACTTGGTTTCATATAAATTTATTCAATAGTTCTAATAAGATCTAATAACCTTTCTAAATCATCATTAGAAAAATAATCAACCACAATTGAGCCACCATTCTTCCCTTTATGATTTAGTTGAACTTTCGTACCAAATATATTAATTAATTCATCTTCAATCTTTCGTAACGAAGCCTCTTTAGATTTAATTTTCAGCTTATTCTTTTTTGATATTTTAATTATTTTTTCATTGACCTGAGATTCTGCTCCTCTTACAGATAGGTTTTTCTCAAGAATTATTTTCCAAAGTTTCAACATTTCTGATTCGGTCTTCATTGCTAAAATAGCTCTACCATGACCTGCTGAAATTCTATTATCGCTAATACTCTTTTTAACTTGAATTGGTAGCTGTAATAATCTTAGAGCATTAGTTATTGTGGTTCTACTTTTACCAACGGCAATTGCAATTTTCGATTGAGAGAGACTAAATTTTCCTTGCAATACGGCATAGGCTTCTGATTCCTCAATAGCGTTCAAACTTTCGCGTTGAATATTTTCAATCAATGCCAATTCCATCATTTCTGAATCATTAGTTAATTCAATAATGTATGCAGGTATTTCTTTCTTTTTAATAAGCGTTGATGCTCTTAGACGTCTTTCACCCGCAATAAGGATATAACCTTTCTTATCTGCTTTAACCGTAATAGGTGTAATAATACCTTTTTCTTTAATAGAGGCAGCTAATTCTTCAAGAGATTTTTTGTTGAATTTTTTTCTAGGTTGATGAGGATTAGTTTTTATTTTTGAAATTGGAAGGCTTGTAACACCTGCAGGAGGAATCTCTTCTTTTGAGGGAGGCCTTATTAATGCATCTATTCCTCTACCTAACCTTTTAGTTGGCATCACGTAATATCTCCTCTACTAATGTCATATAATTTTGAGCTCCAGTTGAATTAGCATCATATAATAAGGCTGGTTTACCAAAGCTAGGAGCTTCGCTTAAACTAACATTTCGTTTAATTATTGTTTCAAAAATTTTATCCTTGAAAAAACTACGGACTTCTTCAGCTACTTGCTTAGATAAGTTCAGTCTACTATCATACATAGTTAATAGGACACCCTCAATTTCAAGATTAGGATTTAAATTTTTCTGTACAAGTCTTATTGTATTCAATAATTGGCCTAATCCTTCTAGCGCATAATATTCGCACTGTATAGGAATTATTACCGAATTTGAGCATGTGAGCGCATTTAAAGTTAACAAACCCAATGAAGGGGGACAGTCAATAAGAATATAATCATACTTTTTTATTATTGGCTTTAGTACTTTTTCGAGTTGAAATTCTCTAGACATAAGACTTACTAACTCAACTTCAGCTCCAACAAGATCACTTGTTGACGTAATAATATCAAGAAAATCTAGATTTGTTTTTGTAATCACATCTTTTGTCGATGATCCTCTAATTATTGCATCATAGATTGAACCTTTTGGCTCACTTATCAGAGCCTCAAGTCCTGTAGTTGCATTTGATTGCGGATCTAAATCAATCAAAAGTGTTTTGACTTCAGAAACTGCAAAACTAACAGCTAAATTAACTGAAGAGGTAGTCTTACCCACGCCACCTTTTTGATTTGTTAATGAAATAATTTTACTCATTGAATAAACTCTATAATAAAGTTATTGGAATACGCAATTTAGTAGAATACAGTTCGTTTAAACAATAAGAGGGTGAATTATATTTGAAATAAATAAGTTAGCTTAAGTACCTGGGTATTTTGTATTTGATCATTATTATTACCACTCATATCATAAAGTTTATTTATTACGATGAATAAATCACTCCCTGGAGTGTGAATCCAATTAATCCGACAATAGAATTGTAGTTGATTTGAAAAATTATCATACTGTATCAATGCTTTTCCAAACCATTTTCGATTTAGTGCAACTTCAGCAGTAAGGCCATAAATATTTGCTGTGAATTCACCTTGATTGGGCATAAATATAATATTTTGGTTAGCAGACCCATATAAGGTCAAATGATTAGAGAACTGTTTGCCAATGGAACTAGTCCAACTAGTTTTATTTCCACCAAAATAATCTCCTTTTGAAATAGAAAAATTGCCCCAATACCCCCTACTTTGATTTGTTCTAGCTGAAAGGGAAATTTTTCTATCTTGATAGTCCCCTTTCAGAATTTCGAGCCCATTAACTAAAGTAAAACCATCTAATAAAGTTTCTTTCTGTCGAATAATTTTTAATCCAACTCTATCTCTTGATTCAAAAATAGCATCAATGCCACCCTTTACAATGCTTGTTTCACTTAGGCCCTCAAGATTTTTAACATCACTTACTTCGAGATTATATCTCATTTGGCGAATTAGTTCTTCCCCATTACCTACTCTTGGCGTAAACCCCATAATAAAACGATTTTCAACCATATCATTCCTTTGGACAAATCCTAGAGAAGGATGAAAATCTTTATCAACACGGTGTTGTCCAGCAGCAAAAAAATAGCGATCATTCTTTAAATCAACTAAAATATGCGAAGCTTCTGAAGGTTTATCAAATTGATCATCCTTAACTTGACTATACCAAGCAGAAATAGAGCTATTTCCCCAAAATCGCATTTGCCCATCAAAACCAATAACTGAATTTTGTGTTTCTTTATTGGAGACATCTGTAACGATAGCTCCAATTGTGGTTCGATCACGAACATTTGACCTTAATCTTAATGCGCTATATGCAGTTGCAGGCAATCCATTTTCTGCTTGGGTATGAATATTTAGTGCGCCAATAGATGTTTTACCTACTTGCCCATACATTCTTGAGCCACCTAAAACATTTTGATTTAAACCAATGCGGCGACTAAAAAAAATTTCTGTTTGACGTGAATTACCAAAACTAAATAATTTTGATCGTGTTAAAAAGAATTCTCTTTTTTCAGGATAAAAAAGATTAAATCTATTCAAATTAATTTGTGCATTATCAGCTTCAACCTGAGCAAAGTCAGTATTATAAGTCAAATTGAGAGTTAAGTTAGATTTTAATCCATAGTAAAGATCAACACCACCATTTTCCAAATTATCAGATTTAGTTTCATCTCCTGAGATTTGTCTTTGTGAACCAATAATTCCAAAAGGTTTAATCTTAATGTCATTTCCACGCTTAATATTTTTAATACCAGTCAAATTCGCATATTGAGAAACTTGATAAATATCGGAACTATAGTCTAAACCAATATGTGGCCACATTACACTTTCATTCTTTCTATTTATATATCTCTTTACAGCAATACCCATAATAAGTTCATTTTTGTTAGGGAATCTCAATGTATTCCATGGGATTGCTACTTCAAGAACCCATCCAAAATCTGTGATGCGCCCTTCACTTAAATAAATACCATCCCATGCCCATTCATCTAAACTCGGACGATTTTCATCTGTAATTAATGCATCATCTTGAGTACCTAAGGGATTCATTTCAAAAAGATAAGCATTCCTACGATCTAAATATGTATCTAAAGCAATCTCTAACTTATCATCTCTATGAATATATCCACCTCTATTAAGAATAGTAGCACGAACTTTTTCTGGTTCACTATCAAAAAAAGTAAAACCAAAATAAAGGTTATTATCATCAAAGAGGATTCGCATTTCAGATTTTTCTGTTGGTTGCGCACCATCTTGAGGCAGTCTTTGAACAAATTGAGTAATAGGTTCAATTTTATCCCACATCGACTCATCTAATAAACCATCAACTTTGATTGCTGAATCAGTTCTAATTACTTTTACTTCTGGGCGAACTTGTGCGACCGATAAAGGTATAAGTAAGATATTTATGTAAAGAAAAAGCTTATTCAAAATGTATCCTTTATTTTAGTTTATATATTTTATTTTTTAAAAAAAATAAAATATACTGGAATTCCTGAAAAAACGAAAAGAAGATCTTGAATTGATTTCCAAGGTTCATAAAATGCTCTAAGAACTACTAAAACTATTATTCCTAACAAATATAAAGAAGGTAATAGCGGAAAGTACGGTAATCTATACCCATCATTATTTCCAATGTTTTTATTCCTAAATTTGAAAAATGCCACCGTAGTAAATACATAAAAAATTAAAATTGCAAAAACCATTCCTGCTACTAATGTCTCAAAGTTTTGTCGTATTAAAATTAATATAATACTCCAAGAGCAGTGAGCTATGATGGCATGTGTTGGTGTATGAAACTTTGGATGAATAAAATTAAACCATCTGAAAATTAAGCCATCTTTTGCCATTGCATAATACACTCTGGTTGTTGCCATCATGGTTCCATTCACACTTCCTGTAGCTGAGATTATTACCATTATCGAAATAAGGCTTGCTCCAATATTTCCAAATAAAGAAACAGCTGTATCAGAGGCAACTATTGAGCTTGAACGCATTCCTTCTATTCCTATTACCGAATGATATAAAATATTCGAGCCTAAATACAAAATGGTAACGATTAGCATTCCATAAAACATTGATTGTGGAATAACTTTTTCTGGCTTTTTCATTTCTCCAGCAACATAACCAACTCTATCCCAGCCTAAAAAAGAAAAAACTATCATCATTGTTGCTGCAATTATATTTCCTACAGGGCCTAAGCTAGCTGTTGCAGAAACTGATTCAGATAACTTTGAAAAATCTCCACTGGTTAAGATTAGTCCGATTACGCAAAAAAACGTTAAACCTGTTATTTTAACTGAAGCAGAAAACTTATTATAAGCACTACCTCTCTCTACACCTAAAGTATTTATAAAACCAAAAATAATAATAATAAATATAGCTATAGCAACTTTTTGAAGTTGATCAATAACAATAAAATAACCTAAATAGTCTACAGATAATAAACTTAGAGCTGCGGTAGGGCTTGTACGTATAATAAAAAGTTGAGCCCAACCAAATAAAAAACCAAAAAAAGGCCCAAATGCTTTTTCCATATAAACATATTCACCACCTGTTTGAGGAAATCGGGAACCTAATTCTGCATAAATCAATGCACCTATGTATACAAAGACAGCCACACTAATCCACAAAATTATAATTAATGAAAAAGAATTTATATAATTTGCTATAACCTGGGGTGTCTTAAAGATACCTGCACCAATAGTTATTCCGACTAACAAAGCTACGCCATCAAATAAACCTAAACTCTTTTTTAGCTTTGTCATTATATAGTTAAGGTTTTACATATTTATACATTAGACGAATTAGAGCATATGCTTCTACCATATTTTTAGCTTCATATTTAACAGTATAACCATTAATCCATTCCATACCTGGGATAGCTTGAAGTACTTCAGCATGTGAAGGTGAAGAAAATTTTAATTTAATTTCTACAGGATTTTTTAATTTAATAGACTTTTTATTTCCAATAGTTTTTAAAGCTTGAGTCGTTGCATCAAATAATTCTTTTTCAACAATGGTTCCATGTTTTAACCTTGCTACTTGAGCTGTTACCGCATGTTTTGTTATTACTAATTCACAATCTACAAGTTTACCAAATTGCTTTGTAAATATATCATCTCCTGAAGCTAAAATAACCGGAACATTCATTTCTCCAGAAAAATAAGTATTTAGTCCACCTTCGCCTACTTCTTGACCATTTAGCCGTAACTCTTTTACTGCGCCAGAACCGGTATGTGCTAAAAATCCTTTTGGAGTACCTGCTCTAGCATGATATCCAATAAAAATTGCTGCATCATAACTATTATCTAACCCTTGTACCATCCCATAAGGTTTCTTATTGCCTTGAATATAAATCACTCTTGGATCAAGCTCTTGATGATTTAAATTTTGCATATCACCATGTGAATCATTTACTAATATTTCAGCATCATTATTGAATTTAATAATTGCTGAGACTACAGCATTAACTTCAGCTGTCATTAACTTCCTACCAAGTTGATAATCCTTACCGTTTGCACGAGTCATTTCAGCTGTCCCAATGCCACCAATACCTTCCATATCTACTGAAATAAAAATTTTCAAAGGTGAGCTTGCAAAAATTAAAGCATTCAAAGAAATATAAAATAATACTCTATATATTTTAATCATTAATAATTCCTTGGTAAGTAGCTTGTCCATAAAATTGCATCAAGAAAAAAGCAATGGAATGAAATAACACCTAAACCAATCACAGATAATTTATGAACTTTAATATTTTTAATACCTTTTGCAGTTGCTAATCCAAATGTCATGAATAATAAGGATAGAGCTGTACACCAAAGTTCAATTTGGATCATTCCCATTTTCTTTGCAGTAGGAAGCTCTAAATAACTGAAGGTTGAGTGAATCCACATAGAGGCAGATAATAAAAATAAAATTACAAGCGTTCTCATTATGCTTGAATCATATCTACCACCAAAAAATTTTAGATTTAACCCTTCATTGAAAATTAAATAGTACATTCCATAACAATAACCAAAACCAGAAAAAAACATAAACATAGTAATCCATGGCTGCCATGTTTCTGGAACTCCACCCCAGATTTGTCCTCTTAAAACAGGATGATCTAGCAATGCATAAACGTATCCTCCAAGCACTGATAGTCCGCCAATGATATTTATCCATATAAACTGTTTCTGAATACTCATAATGAATCTTTCTTTAGTTAACTTTAAAATAATCAAATAACATCCTGTCCATAATATGTGATACCCTTATTATAAATTACCAACTTTATTTCTTTGGGTATGGAAACTAATAGCCGTTATATTTTTTAGTTAAATCAGCAGCTTTTTTCCACAAAAAAGCATTAACTATGAAAGCATTAGTAAAAAAATCACCTGAAGCCGGCATTTGGTTGGATGATGTTCCAATTCCAAATTGCGGTACAAATGATGTTAAAATAAAAATTACACATACAGCGTTATGTGGAACAGATCTGCACATATATAAATGGAATGATTGGGCTCAGAGAACATTAGAACTTCCACTAATAACTGGTCATGAATTTTGTGGAATTATTGAGGAAATAGGTCCAGGTGTTACACATTTTAATGAAGGAGACAGAGTCTCAGGTGAAGGACATATAACCTGTGGCTATTGCCGAAATTGCAGAGCTGGTAAACGTCATATTTGTCATAAAGCAGTGGGTATTGGGATTCAACGGCCTGGAGCCTTTGCTGAATTTTTAGTGATTCCTGAATCAAATGTTTGGCCAATTCATGATGATATACCATCTGAAATCGCTGCTTTTTTTGATCCATTTGGCAATGCAACTCATACTGCACTTTCATATGAAATGGTTGGTGAAGATGTATTAATTACTGGTGCAGGACCCATTGGAATTATGGCTGTTGCTATTTGCAAATTTGTTGGCGCTCGAAATGTAGTTATTACAGATATAAATGAATATCGACTTGAACTGGCTAGAAAGCTTGGAGCGACAAAGGCAATAAATATTTCAAAGGATAATATAAAAGATTATTACCCTGAACTAAATATGGTTAATGGATTTGATGTTGGGCTTGAAGTCTCAGGCCATCCTTCAGGATTCAAAGATATGTTATCTCATATGTATCATGGTGGTAATATTGCTCTTCTTGGACTCCTTCCTGAATCAACCCAAATTAATTGGGATGAAATCATTTTTAAAGGACTTCACTTAAAAGGTATTTATGGTCGTGAGATGTATGAAACATGGTATAAAATGACTCAAATGCTAAGAAGTGGTTTAGATATTTCTAATGTATTAACACATCAATTACCAGTTGATGATTTTCAGCAAGCATTTGAAATAATGGAAAATGGTCAGTGTGGAAAAATCGTACTTGAGTGGTAATATTAGAATGTCAGATTCAAAACAAATTTATTTAGACACACTTTCAAAAATCCATTCAGATGGCCTTTATAAAAAAGAACGTATAATTACGACATCGCAAAACGTCAATATAAATACGGAAGAAGGTGGGAAAGTTTTGAATTTTTGCGCTAATAATTATCTTGGTTTAGCAAATAATAATGAAATAATTAATGAAGCAAAAAAAGCCTTAGATCAAAATGGATTTGGTATGGCCTCTGTTAGATTTATTTGTGGGACTCAAGATATTCATAAAAAATTAGAAAGAAAAATTTCAGACTTTTTTGATACGGATGATACAATATTATATACTTCTTGCTTCGACGCAAATGGTGGCTTATTTGAAACATTGTTAGGACAAGAAGATGCTATTATTTCTGACTCCTTAAACCATGCTTCAATTATTGATGGGATTCGTCTTTGTAAAGCAAAACGCCTACGCTATGAAAATAATAATATGAATGATCTGGAATCAAAACTTATAGAATCTAGAAACTCTAGAATACAACTAATTGCGACTGATGGTGTTTTTTCAATGGATGGATCTATTGCTAAACTTGATAAAATAACTGAACTAGCAAAAAAATATGACGCAATGGTTATGGTTGATGATAGCCATGCCACTGGATTCATTGGTAAAACGGGAAGAGGGTCTGCAGAATATTACGGTGTAATGAATAAAATTGATATTTGGACATCTACCCTTGGAAAAGCATTAGGGGGAGCATCAGGAGGATTTACTACTGGTAGAAAAGAAATAATTGATTTGCTAAGACAAAGGTCAAGACCCTATCTATTTTCAAATACTGTTGCCCCATCAATTGTCGCTGCAAGCATCAAAGTCTTTGAGATTCTTTCTTCAAATACTGATCTTCGTGATAAATTAGAAAATAATACAATTTATTTTAGATCTAAAATGACTTCAGCTGGTTTTGATATTAAAAATGGTGTACATCCTATTGTCCCTATTATGCTTTATGATGCAGTACTAGCACAGCAAATGGCAGCAATGTTATTGGATGAAGGTATTTACGTAATTGGATTCTTTTTCCCAGTTGTTCCAAAAGGAGAAGCAAGAATACGGGTTCAAATATCTGCAGGAATGGAAAAAATAGAAATAGATAAAGCCATAAAATCATTCACTAAGGTTGGAAAAAAATTAAAAGTAATTTAAAACTATGCGCTACTTTCTTGCTCTCGTCATCTACAAAGAGTATATTCATCGGCTTTTTTAAACACATATACACTAAAATAAATGAATAGCAAACTTACACCTAGATTTTTAATCATTGCTCTTGTTCTTACTTGGGCAGTGTGGGCAATATGGCCTACAATTCAGTATCAAAGATTATCAGAAGTCGAAAAAGAAACACTTCGAGAAGAAGGTAAACTTGAAATTTTAGAATCTAGAACAATAAAGCAAGGCCTTGATTTAAAAGGTGGAATGTATATTGTTTTAGAAGTGGATCTTCCTACATTGATGGAGAACCTTGCAATTAATCAAGATAACAAATTAAAGAGTGCTTTAAATTCAATTCGAGAGCAACTTAAAATTTCACCCGAAGCTGATTTCTTTTCACTTTTTTCAAGCATTTCAAATAAAGAGAGTTTAAAGCTTTCACGTTATTATTATGATTATGGTTCAAGCAATGATATTATACTTACGGCTTTAGGCGAAGAGTCAGAAGATGCAATTAATCGTGTTCTAGAGATACTCCGAAACCGTATTGATCAATTTGGCGTTGCAGAACCAACAATTCAAAAGCAAGGTAATCAGCGTATTATAGTTGAACTTGCAGGCGTTCAAGATTCTGATAGGGCTAGATCTTTATTAGAGAGTACTGCCTTACTAGAGTTTTTTATTGTTAAAGACATTACAACAACCAATCAAATAATGGCGAAAATTGATCAAGTATTATTGGGTAATAAAGATATAACTAATATTGCTAAAAATGATCAAGTCATAGAACAAAGTACATCAACTAATAAAGATGATGGCACAGTCTCAGTTACTGAACTTTTTGGTGAATCAAGTGCTGAAAGTAATACTGATTCATCTTTAGTCACACCAGACATAGTGACAGAACAACCTTTCTCAGGCATGTTACGTAACCTTGGCAGTACAATTGGTGTCCCTGTTAAAAATTCGTATTCTGTAAAGAGAATGCTGGACCTTCCTGAAGTTAAAGAGCAGCTTGCCGCTATTGGTGGAATATTTATGTTTAGTCATAAAGCTCAAGAATACCCAACTGTAGATGGTGGTACAGAATCTGTTTATTCACTGTTTCTAGTAGAAGATCAAGCAGAATTAACAGGTGGAGTTGTAGAGGAAGCAAAAGCAAACCTTGGACCTCAAGGGTCAACCTCTGCTGGCCAACCAATTGTTAACTTATCTATGAATTCAGATGGTGCACGTAAATGGTCAATTGTAACTGGTTCTAATGTAGGCCGAAAAGTAGCTATTGTTTTAGATAACAAAGTACACATGGCTCCTAATATTCGTGAAAAAATTTCAGGAGGAGGTACCTTAATTGAAGGCTTTGCTAATATTAACGAAGCAAAAGATATAGCCATTGTTCTTCGAGCTGGTGCATTACCAGCTCCAGTAGAGATTATTGAAGAACGTGTTGTAGGCCCTTCGCTAGGTGCTGATTCTGTAAGAAGTGGTACTCAAGCTGTAGTTATTGGACTTATCATTGTATTAATATTTATGCTAATCTATTATAGAGCGTCAGGAATTATAGCTGACTTTGCATTAATTTGGAATATTGTATTAGTATTAGCTGTATTAGCCTCCCTCCAAGCAACTCTAACACTACCTGGAATCGCAGGGTTGATATTAACAGTAGGAATGTCAATTGATGCCAATGTAATTATTTTTGAAAGAATTAGAGAAGAACTAAGAAAAGGAAAAACACCAAGAGCAGCAGTTGATGGAGGATATGATCGCGCATTGACTACTATTATTGATGCAAATGTTACTACGTTAATAGCAGCTTTAGTTCTTTGGCAATTTGGGACTGGGCCAATTAAAGGTTTTGCAACAGTGTTATTCTGGGGAATTTTAATATCAATGTTTACTGCTATCTTTGTTACACGAACAATTTTTAACTCTTTTACAGGCCGTAAAAACTTAAAGAAGTTGAGCATATGAGAATTATTAAAGATACAAATATAGATTTTATGCGACAGAGAAAGCTCGCATTTTTAATATCAACAGTAGTTATACTCTCTGGTTTAATCTCACTGTTAGTAAATGGTGGGCCAAAACTAAGTATTGACTTCAAAGGTGGTTCTTTAGTCTCTGTCCAGTATTCTAAAGATATGGATATATTAGCTGTTCGCTCAGCTATGGGCAAACTGAATATTGAAGGTCAAAGCTTCGATTTTAGCAGAGAAGAAATAAAACATTTTGGTAACCCTGGAGCTGTTTTAATCCGTGTCCCACATATCGATAGTGCGCCACAGAATTTTGCCCAAAAGATAGTTGATCATCTTTATAACTCATTCCCAGAAATGGTACCTGAAAATAAATCAGATTTTATTCTCGGCAAGGGAACCGTTAGCCCTAAAATAGGTTCAGAGTTAAGTGGGAAAGCTATTATGGCAATTATTTCATCATTAGCATTGATTCTATTATATATTTCAATTCGTTTTGAATTTAGATTTGCCTTAGGAGCTATAGCTGCTTTAACTCATGATGTATTCGTTACTTTAGGTTTGTTTTCATTACTAGGATATGAAATTAGTCTTCCAATTGTCGCAGCCTTTCTTACAATAGTAGGTTATTCATTAAATGATACTATTGTTATATTTGATCGTATTCGAGAAAATATAAAAGCATCAAAAAAAGAAACTTATGAAACTATTGTAAATCGCAGCGTCAATGAATCACTTTCAAGAACCATCGTTACTTCACTTACAACATTTTTAGTTGTTTTTATTTTATGGTTATTTGGTGGAGAAGTAATTCATAACTTTGCTTTAGCTATGATAATTGGTGTAATTGTTGGAACCTATTCTTCAATATATATTGCAAGCCCAATTGTAATACAATTACATGAAAATTCTATTAAATAAGAATAATTTATATTGAACTAACAAAAAAGGCCTTGAATAAATTCAAGGCCTTTTTTGTTAGTTTTAAATCCAATAATAATCAGTTCCTAAATATAGTACTTTCTTTATTGAAAGATCTTACGCACCAGTATAATGATAAAGCTGCAAATCCAAAAAGGGATAGATATACTTCGGTCATATATATGGGGTTAATTACCCCAGCAATAATATCTTTTGATGCAAGTGAAACATTTAATATTGGTATCAATGATGTAATCATATTTAATTCTATACCTGGCAATGTTCCTATTACAGCTGGAAAAATTATTACAATATTTAATGGTGCAACAATACTTTGAGCTTCTTTAAATGATTTTGCATAAATAGAGAGTCCAAGTAGTACTGCGCTAAAAAAAGCTGATACCGGCAGTACCAACGTCATTATTAAAGCAATTGTTTTTACTGTAAAAATTTCATTCACTAAAGTTAAAAAGGCTGGAGGGATTACTGAAATTTGCTGTATACCAATTAGAATACCAGCTAGTGCTAAAAAAGCAGTTATAAAAGCTGCTGACATAATTACAATAAATTTACCTAAAACTATATCAAACCTGCTTGCTGGTGATGAAAGAATTGTCTCTAGCGTACCTCTTTCTTTTTCACCTGAACCAAGGTCTAATGCTGGATACATTGCACCCATAAATCCAAATAGAATAAAAACATAAGGCAACCAACCTCCTGCTAATTTTCCAAATTTTTCTTGCTTAGAAGCAATGTCATTAAATTCAATATTATAGGCCTTAACAATGTTAGGTTTTAAGTCCAATTTGTTCATTCGTAGTTCAATAATACTTTTTTCAAATTGTTCAAGGACCATTTGTATTCGTTCTTTGGCAGTACCAAAAGAGTCTGTACCTTTATAAAAAATGTTTATTTTAGCCTGAGAATTATTATTTATATTAGATTCATAGTCTGGATTAATGTTTATTGCTGCATCTAAATATTCAGATTGAATATATGATTGCACACTATCTATTGAAATTTGATCCAAAATAATCAACTTATCTAAATTTGAGAATGCATTCAATAGATTTGGGGCATACTGTTTTCCAATAAAGGCAATTTTAATTTCTTTCTCTGATGCTTTTTCAGCTTGTGAGGTTGTAATCTTCATCATTGTTCCAATTAGAACAGGCATTAAAAGTAGAGGAAAGCCAATCATCATTAACAATGTTCGCTTATCACGTGTTATATCAAGAATCTCTTTCTTAGCAATAATTAGAAACTTCATCTTATTCTTCTCCCACTCTAAATATAAATTCTTCTTCAAAAGTTGATTTCGTCATTTCTGACTTAAATTGATCAAGAGAACTATTGTAAAACAATTTTCCTTTATAAATTATGGCTATATCATCACATAGCTGATTGACCTCACCCATTCGATGTGTTGAAAAAATAACTGTTTTCCCGTCTTCTTTACAAGAGCGGATAAGTTCAATAATTGCCCTAGAAGTCATAACATCTAAGCCAGAGGTTGGTTCATCAAACACCATTACTTGCGGATCATGAATTATAGTTCTAGCAATAGATGTTTTTTGTTTCATACCAGTACTTAATCTCGCAATTCTTCTATCTGCAAAACTATTCATATCTAAAATATTAAATAAATGCTCTTTTCGTTTATTAAATGCTTTATTATCCATCCCATGAAGATCAGCAATATACTTTACCATCTCAGTTGGTGTTAAACGATCATAAAGAGCAGTCTGCCCTGTCATAAAACCTATTTGACTACGAACTTCTTGCCCCTGACTAACGGTGTCATAACCTGAAACTGAAATAGAACCAGAAGTAGGTTTAAGCATTGTAGCAATCATTCTAAGAGTTGTTGTTTTGCCCGCACCATTTGGACCAAGTAAACCGTAAATTCGTCCTGGCTGGCATTCAAAGCTCACATCATCAACAGCACGAAGAATATTAGTATCTTTATATTTATCCCCCATTTCTTTTCGTTGCTTTTTATTAAGTGTGAAGTCTTTGATTAAATTTTTTACATCTATCATTATTTCTTTCAGTTAAATTGAGAACAAACTTATATGATAAAATATATGACTGCAAGTGAAGATAGATTTATAATTTAATATAGAGATAAAAATATGACTTTAAAAATTATAACTCTTTACACTATAATTAGTTTTTGCTGGGGGATTACATGGTTATTCTTAAAAATAAATGTTACCCAAATGCCTATTCTTTGGGGCTTATCTTTACGTTTCATTATTGCAGGAATTATATTTTGGTTTATTTATTTTTTAAAGAAGGATAAAGTAAAATTCAATCCTCAAATTCAATCAATATATATAGTTTATACTTTATTTAATTATACTTTTTGTTATTATCTAACATATTGGGGTGCTCAATATATATATTCAAACCTAGGTTCTATTCTATATAGTTTATCACCTATTACTATAGCCATCATGGCACATTTCTTTATTCCGGATGATAAACTTAATAAAAAAAAGATAATGAGTATGATGATTGGCTTTATTGGAACAATTTTACTCCTTTATAATGGTAATTCATTTGGAGGTGAAAAAGTATTTTTAGGGATTTCTGCTATTTTACTTGCCATAGTTATTGGCTCTTGGCCAACAATATATATTAAAAAACAAGGTATTAAAGTTGATCCTATTCATTTAAATGCAGTTGGATTAAGTATTGCAGGTTTAATTATTTTATTAATGGCTCTTATATTTGATAGAAGTAGTTTTTTTCAAATTAGTTCAAATAATATTTTAACCTTATTATTTTTAGCTATTCCAGGGACAGTAGTAACATGGGGAATATATATTTGGCTCCTAAACCACTTGCCTGCAAGTCAATTAAGCTATGTAGCTTTTTTTCCACCAATTATTGCAATTATATCAGGATGGCTTTTTCTAAATGAAACTTTATCATTAATTTCATTATTTGGTGCAACTTTAATTATTCTTGGTGGGTTTCTAATAAATTTTGATATAAAACATACTTAATTAATATTTTTAGAATAAATACTGATTTATTTTTTTAATTGTAAATTCTTTTATGATTAAATATACAATTATTGATTCACCTGTTGGAAAACTATTATTATCTCAATCTAGTAAAGGATTGAACCATATTATCTTTGAATATCAAATAAATCAATTTGAAGCAATTCTTTCTAGTAGATTAAAAAAAAAACTAAATTAGTTCGTGATGATAAATCATTATCAAAGACCACTGATCAATTGAATGAATATTTTACGGGATATCGTAAATTCTTTAAGATTAAACTCGATTTAAGTATGCCACCGTTTTACTATAAAACATTAATGGCTGTAAAAACAATACCTTATGGTGAATATCGAACATATAAAGAAATTGCAATGATGGCTGGAAATCCTAAAGCCATTAGAGCTGCAGGTTCAGCCAATGCTAGAAATCCAATTCCAATTATTATACCCTGTCATCGAGTATTGGCAAGTGGAGGAGGTTTAGGTGGCTATGGCGGTGGATTAAATATTAAAAACTTTCTTTTAAATTTTGAAGGTGTTGTTCTTTAATTCATGAAAATTCTCATTAAAGTTAAAGGTGCAAAAGATGTGGCAAATAATTAAAAGACGCATTTTAGCAGGACTACTTGCAGTAGTACCTGTAGCTGTAACATTTTGGATTTTAAAATTTTTATTTACATTTCTTGATGGTTTAGCTGCACCAATCCTTAAACAAGTTGATATAGAGGTTCCTGGACTAGGAATTATTCTAACTTTAGTATTTATTCTCTTACTTGGTATTCTTATTACAAATGTTCTTGGTAAAACATTATTTAATTGGGGGGAGAAAATATTAGATAAGCTACCTATTGTGAATACTATTTATAATACAATTAAACAAATAACTACTGCCTTCTCTGGCTCTACAGTTAAATCTTTTGAACAAGTTATTTTTATTCAATATCCAAGACTAGGATTGTGGACAATGTGTTTTGTTACAAACCAATCAGAAAATGATAATGGTGAATCTTTTTACCATGTATTTGTTCCCACAACACCTAATCCAACTTCTGGTGTATTTATTGTAGTTCCAAAAAAAGATGCTATCCATCCTGATATTTCTGTTGAAGATGGCTTAAAAGCAATTATTTCTGGAGGGATTTTAGATCCAGGAGTATCCATCAGTAAAAATTTACCTAGTAAACCTCCTAAATAAATGTCTATTGAATACATTGATGGGATTAGACTTTACAGATCTCTTATCGCTGGATTACGACGAGTTGTATCCAGACAAGAATATTTAAATAAGATTAATGTATTTCCTGTCCCCGATGGAGATACAGGAACAAATATGGCTTTTACTCTGACTTCAATTGAAGAAGGTATTCAAAACAATGCTTATTCAGATATAAAAAAGATGAGTATGGCGATTGCGGATAGTGCGCTTGATGGTGCACGAGGAAATTCTGGTGCAATTCTTGCGCAGTTTTTTGTGGGCTTTGCTGATGGGATTAAAGATGTTAAAAAAATTAATACTGATGAATTTTCTCAAGCCATATCTCATGCAAAAAATTATTCGTACGATGCACTTACAAAACCACGTGAAGGTACAATATTATCTGTAATTCGAAGTTGGAGTGAATCACTAGAAAGTTCTAGTAAAAAATCGAATGATTTTTTAACTATACTTTCCAGTGGATTAATTAATGCACAAAAAGCGCTTGAGAAGACACCTCAACAATTAGAAGTATTAGCAAAAGCAGGTGTATTAGATGCTGGTGCACAAGGATTTGTTGATATGCTTTCAGGAATTCAAGAGTTTGTTGAATTGGGTTCAATAACTGAAACTGATTTAACTATTATTGAATCCTTTGAAAAAGAAGTAATAACTACCACTAATGAAAAATATCAATACTGTACTGAATGTATTATTTTAGGTGAAAATATTCCGAGACGTTTACTTAAAGAAAGGCTTATGGACCTTGGTGATAGTATCGTATTAGCAGGCACAAAAATTAAAGCAAAAGTACATATACATTCTGATGAGCCCCATAAAGTATTTACCCTATGTAAAGAGTATGGTTCAATTCAGGGTGAAAAGACGGATGATATGATTAAGCAACAAGTAGATGCTCATTCATCTCATTCCTCTACCGCAATTATTGTTGATTCAGGTTGTGATTTACCAGAAGAAATAATAGATAACATGAATATCCATGTTATTCCTGTGAGGTTAAATTTTGGAAATACCCACTATGTAGATAAAGTTTCATTAACCTCAGATGAATTCTGGAAAGAATTAAAAACAAATCCAAATCATCCACAAACTTCACAACCTTCACCGGGTGATTTTCGAAGACAATATCAGTTTCTATCAAGCCATTATGAGTCTGCGATTTCAATTCATCTTCCAGAAGCATTAAGTGGAACATATCAATCTGCTATAACTGCCGCAAAATCTTTATCAACTTTTTCAGTTAATATTTTGGACTCATTTAGTGGCACTATTGGTACTGGTTTAATTGCAATGAGAACTGCAGAGGCTATAGCTAAAGGTAAAAATATTAATGAAGTGAAAATCATTGCAAAACAAGCAATTGAGAATACTCAACTTTATGTAGGGTTGGATAATCTAGATAACATCGTAAAAGGTGGCAGAATCTCACCTACTGTTCAAAAAATTGCCAACTTCTTTAAAATAAACCCTTATTTAGCATTTAAAAAAGATGGTTTAAAACCCGTTGGAATATCATTTGGGAATAATGACAAAGCAAATAAATTCCGCAAATTTGTTGAGAATAAAATACCAAAAAATAAAAAAGTTAGGATTGGAATTTCCCATGCTCAAATGAATATTTTCGTAGAAAATTGGATAAAAAGTCTAATTAATAGATTTGGAGAAAATAACGTAATTACGACGGATATTGGACCTGCTCTAGGTGTTCATACTGGCCCTAAAGTTTTATGCTTTGCAATTCAAATTTTAAATGATAATTTAAATAAATGAATGAATTCATCTATTTAATTATTTTAATAATAATTAGTTACCTAACCGGCTCTACTCCTACTAGTATAATTGTTGGTAGAATAACTAATGGGATAGATATTAGAAAACATGGTAGTGGTAATGCAGGTGGCACTAATGTTTTTAGAGTTTTAGGGTGGAAACCTGCTTTAATTGTAGTTATTGTTGATGTATTTAAAGGGTGGCTTCCAGCTGCTATTTTCGCACCTGCATTTTACTTTGCTCAGATAATTCCAGATCTAGGAGTTGTTCAAATATTATGTGGATTCTCTGCTGTACTTGGACATACTTATACTATTTTTGCTGGATTTAAAGGAGGAAAAGGAGTGGGAACACTAGGAGGTATGCTTATTGCTCTATTTCCAACAGTTTTTCTATTCTGCTTAGCTGTAGCTGTGATAACTATTATGTTAACTGGATATGTATCCTTAGCTTCTATGTTCGCGTCTGTTTCGCTACCTATTTTTCTTTTTCTACTACCTCCCATCTTTGGTACAAATCCAGCACCACTTTCACTTATGGTCTTTAGCTTATTGATACCATGGTTTATTACTTTTACACATAGAAGTAATATTCAAAGACTTAGAAATGGTGAAGAAAATCAATTTAAAAAGGCAATGATTTTTATAAAAAAATAATTTATATCTGATGGACTGCAGCCATATGGAAGGCTTTATCTAATTGTTTCCCCTTATAATACCCATATCCATAGTCGAATCTTAAAACAGAAACAAAAGGCATCTGTAATTGCAAACTAAAGCCAGTCCCTATTAGTGGGGTCATCTTAAAGAGGTCTTTAAAATCATTTTGTGTAGTTA
Source organism: Fidelibacterota bacterium TCS55 (assembly GCA_905182385.1). Classification (GTDB taxonomy): domain Bacteria; phylum Fidelibacterota; class Marinisomatia; order Marinisomatales; family TCS55; genus TCS55. The sequence continues at coordinate 386 of CAJJBS010000090.1, read as the reverse complement.
CTCCATAATCAACAAATAAAGCGCCTGTTACTCCAAACTCATATAGATTCATCATTGGAAACCTTGGTACAAGTACTTTTCTAAGTTCAATCGAGGATTTTATGTTATGAAAACCAAAACGATATAATTGTTTAGGATCTTGATAATTTAATGAATTTGGATAGTGCCATCCTCTAACTGAACCAGATTCACCCATTGCACCAAGAAATTGTTGATCTTTAACACCATAATTAATTTGAGATTTAGCACCTAAAGCTAAAATCCATGGTTTTTGATTTCCTATATTGCTTAAACGTTTATAAATACTGTAAGATTGAAACCACGTGAAATTATTTTGAGCTTTTCCTTTTAAATCAATCCGAGCAGAAAATGCCTGCTTAATTAGG
>CAJJBS010000089.1 GCA_905182385.1 Fidelibacterota bacterium TCS55 | reverse complement strand
GTTAAGTTTGCACTCATAAATTCAGCTGGATGATGAGTTTTAAGCCATGCCGTTTGATATGCTACATAAGCATAAGCTGTTGAGTGACTCTTATTAAATCCATACTGTGCAAACTTTTCAATTAATTCATAAATCTCTTTACCTTTTTTAATAGGAATCTTATGTTTCTTTTCTGCTCCTTCAATAAATTTTATTTTTAATTCATCCATCAATTTCTTGATTTTTTTTCCCATTGCACGTCTCATTATATCTGCTTCAGCTAACGTAAAACCTGCAATTTCGTGAGCTACTTGCATAACTTGCTCTTGATAAACAATAATTCCATAAGTCTCTTCTAATATTGGTTCCATTGCTGGATGTGGATACTCAATCTTTTTCTTACCATGTTTACGTGCAATAAAGTCATCAATATTATCCATCGGTCCTGGCCTATATAAAGCATTCATTGCAATTAAATCTTCAATAACTGTTGGCTTTAGTTTTTTTAGAAATTCACGCATCCCAGAAGACTCAAATTGAAAAACTCCTATTGTTAGACCTTTTGCAAATAATTTATAAACATCTGGATCATCTAAGGATATTTTTTCAATATTTATTTTTTCTCCTTTCTCTTTTATAAGCTTTATCGCATTATCAATTACTGTCAAGTTTCTTAAGCCTAGAAAGTCCAGCTTTAAGAGTCCTAATTCTTCAAGTCCTTTCATGTCATACTGTGAAGTGATATCTCCTTGAGGGGAGCGATATAATGGAACAAAATCAGTTAAATTTCCGGGTGCAATTACAACACCAGCAGCATGAATAGATGCATGACGATTCATTCCTTCTAAAATTTTAGAATGATCCATTAGTTCTTTAAACTGACCCTCTGCAGCTTCTTTTAGCTCCGGGCTTTGGGCCATTGCTTCTTCTAATGTGATATTTATTGTTGTAGGTATCATTTTGGCCAAACGATCAGTTTCTCCAAATGAATAACCTAAAACGCGACCAACATCTCTAACTGCTTGACGAGCTTTCATTTTTCCAAATGTAATTATTTGCGTTACTGAATTTTCACCATACTGATTTTTGATATAATCTATTACCTCACCTCGCCGCTCAATACAAAAATCAATATCAATATCTGGCATTGATATTCTGTCAGGGTTTAAAAATCTTTCAAAAAGTAGTTTATGTTTAATAGGGTCAATTGTAGTAATACCTAATGAGTATGAGACTAAGCTCCCAGCTGCTGATCCGCGACCTGGGCCAACGGGAATACTGTTATCTTTAGCATACTTTACAAAATCTGCAGTAATTAAAAAATATCCAGCAAAACCCATTTGCTCAATGACATTTAATTCATGATTCAGTCGAGTTTCTAATTCAGGAGTTGAATCACCATAGAGAGCTTGAACTCCTTTCTTGCATAAAACCTTTAAATATTCATCCGGTTTATCACTAGGGGCCTCTTTAGGTAGCGGAAACTTTGGTAAATGATAATCGCCCATTGGCAGTTCTATATCAATACTCTCTGCTATTTTACGAGTATTTTCGATTGCATTTGGTACATCTTTAAACAGTTCAAACATTTGATCTTGTGTCTTAAAATAAAATTCTGGAGTCGCATATCTTAAACGATTAGGATCATCTCGCTCTTTACCTGTACCTAAACAAATATGAACATCATGAGCCTCCCAATGCTCATGTTTTGCATAATGAGCATCATTCGTACAAACCAATGGAAGATCTAATTCGGATGCAAGCTTCTTCATGTTTTGAATATTTTGAATTTCGTCAGGAATTCCGTGATTCTGCACTTCAAGATAAAACCGTCCATCAAAAATTTCGGCAAAACGCAATGCTGCTTCTTTTGCTCCAGTCCAATCATCTTTTAACATTTTCTCTGTTACTTCGCCCTTCAAGCATCCTGAAAGACAAATTAAGCCTTCACTATGTTCTTTTAAAAGATCGATATCTATTCTTGGGCGATAATAAAAACCATCAAGATATCCATGAGTTACAAGTTTCATTAAGTTTTGATAACCTGTATAGTTTTGTGCTAATAAAACAAGATGATTATTACCCCATCCACCCTCAGGCCGAGGTTTTTTATCAAATCGGCTTCCTACAGCAACATATGTTTCACATCCGATAATTGGTTTGATACCAGCTTTCTTTGCTGACTTATAATATGGAATGACACTAAACATATTACCATGTTCTGTTAACGCTACGGAGTCCATACCAAGATCATCAATTGTATTAACTAGGGTTTGAACAGTTTGAGCCCCATCTAAAAGACTATAATCTGAATGGTTGTGAAGATGAACGAATTCTGAAGTCATATAATATTAAATTAGTTGATTAGATATTGCTGTTAAAAATACAGAGTGTCTTAGCTACTGGCAATGAATTGTATTGAATAATTTATTTTAAATGTTTATTCTCAGTATTCTTTCATTACTATTATAATCTTTTAATAACTCTAGTTTATCAAACCCTAATTTACTAAATAAAGAAAATACTTTCTGAGGATGATCGCCTAAGCCAACTTCAAGCACAATTAAACCTTTAGTCGCTATTAAGTTTTTTGCTTTTTTTGCAATCCTATGGTAAAAAGTTAAACCGTCTTCATTATCCGTTAGTGCAATTCTAGGTTCATAATTTTTTACTTCAGGCATAATATCTTTAATTTCTTTTTCAGGTATGTAAGGTGGGTTTGAGATAATGATATCAAATTTTTCTTCTGGAAAATCCATTAGAAAATCCATTTGTAAAAATTTAATATTTTTGCAATTATTTAATTCAGCATTTATTTTTGCTAATTCCAAAGCCTCTTTTGATATATCTAAAGAAACAATATTTACCTTGGGCCTTCTATTACTAATAGCAATAGAAACGCATCCCGTTCCGGTACCAATCTCTAATATTTTTGCTTCTGAATTATTTGCAATACAATCAAGTGTAATATCAACTAATCGTTCCGTTTCTGGACGAGGGATAAGAGCCTGAGGTGTTGTTTTAAATTTTAAACCATAGAACTCTGTTTCTCCAGTAATATACTGAAGAGGTTCTCTATTTAATCTACGCTTTATCCAACCTTTTAGCTTATTAAGCTTATAATCATTTATTTTTTCTTCAAATTTGACATATAAGTCAATTCTTTTTAGTCCTAATAAATCACAAAGAAGCCACTCTATCTCTTGTTTTGGATTTTCAAAGCCCCTTGTTTTAAAATAATCTTCACCCCATTTTATAATATCAATTATTCGCCAAGCTTTTATAACGTCATTATTAGAAATTTTCAATTATTCAATAACAGAAGCTAGCTGGGCTTGCTGATCAGCAAGTTTTAAATTTTCAATAATATCTTTTATATCACCATCCATCACTCCTTCAAGATTGTAAGCTGTAAAATTAATTCGATGGTCAGTGATTCTTCCTTGAGGAAAATTATATGTTCTAATTTTGGCCGATCTATCTCCGGTTGAAACCATATCACGTCTTGTGGCAGCACGCTCTTTTGCTAATTTTTCTTTCTCAGCAGCTAATAATCTTGATCGTAGAACTTTTAAAGCGGCAGCTTTATTTTTGTGCTGAGAAGTCTCATCTTGGCAAGTAACAACAAGCCCCGTTGGGAGATGAGTAATTCTAATAGCTGATTCAGTCTTATTAACATGTTGACCACCTGCTCCACTGGCTCTATATGTGTCAATTTTAATTTCAGCATCTATAACTTCAATATCTGCTTCTTCTGCTTCAGGTAAAATAGCTACGGTGGCTGCAGAAGTATGTACACGTCCACTTGTTTCTGTTTTTGGCACTCTTTGAACTCTATGGACTCCGCTCTCAAATTTCATCATTCCATAAACACTTTCACCTTTTACAGAAAAAATGATTTCTTTAAACCCTCCAATACCAATTGCATTAGATTCCAGAACCTCATACTTCCATCCGCTCCTCTCAGCAAAGCGTGTATACATTCTATAAATATCTGCAGCAAAGAGAGCTGCTTCATCACCACCCGTTCCAGCCCTTACTTCAATTATAGTATTTTTATCATCTGTTGGGTCATGTGGAAGAAGCAATACTTTTAATTCTTCTTCTAAATTTTTAAGTGCTTCTTGTAAACCTTCAAGCTCATCTTTGGCAATCTCTTTTAGTTCTGTATCCTCTCCAGATAATATTTCTTTATCTTCATCGATATTTTGTTGAGTTGATAGATATTCTTTTGACTTTATAATAACAGGATTTAATCGACTATGCTCTTTAGCTAGTTCTGTATAAAGACTTTGTTTGTTAACAAGTTCAGGATCTAACATCTGTTTCTCTAGCGAATCATAATGTGAAATAATAGCCTTTAACTTGTTAATCACCCAATTGCTTCCGCAACATACTCTTTACCTTGCATCTCATCAAATTTATCTCCAAAAGCTTCTTTTAACGCAATAATAGCAACCTCTACCATTTTATCTTCAGGTTTGCTTGTTGTAATATTTTGAAGCCAAAGGCCTGGTGTTCGTAATATTTTAAAAATAAGGCTATCACCTTTTCGTGCAGTTATTTTGATGACTTCATAGGACAAACCAGCAACCAGTGGCATCATTGGCAAGTGAACTAAAAGTCTAATCGGCAAGCTTATATCTCCTATAATAGATAATACAATTGAATCTATTATTGAAAAAATTATTATTGCTGATAGCAAAACGATAAACATAAAGCTGGTACCACATCTAGGATGTTGAGTCGGAAATGATTGTGCATTCATTATATCTACTTTTTTCCCAGACTCAAAATTATATACAACTCTGTGCTCAGCTCCATGGTACTGAAATAAGCGACTTACATCTTTCATAAAAGAAATAAGAATAAGATATATTATAAAAAAAGTTATTCGAAAAAATCCAGAGACTATATTAAAAGCGACAGCTTCACGTTCAACATCTAAAAGTTTTGTCGTTAACCACATAGGAGCAATCATAAATAAAGTTAAGGCTAATGCTATAGCAAAAATTGTTGAAAAAAACTCTACTATAGGGTTTGGTTTTTTATCTTTTTCTTCAGGCATGGCAATATCCGCTGACCATTGTAAAGTTGTCATACCCATTTTCATCGCTTCAAAGAGTCCAGCCATACCACGAAATATTGGTTTATTCCAAATTTTTGACTTTTCAGTAATTGATTTAAATTCATGACGATCAACATGAATTTTTCCTTCAGGGTCACGAACAGCAGTAGCATAAGCTCCTGGAACTCTCATCATAACTCCTTCAATAACAGCTTGTCCCCCAACTAATATAGAGGGTTTCATAATTGTGAGAAGAATTGTTTTAATCATAAAAAAGTGGCATAATCAAAATAAAGATGATTATGTCATTCCTATTTTAAAGTTATTATTTACTTGTTTTGCCGTATTTCTTTTTAAACTGTTCAATTCGACCCGCTGTGTCCACTAATTTTTGTTTACCAGTATAAAATGGATGACATTCAGAGCAAAGCTCGATTGATTGATCTCCCATTGTACCATGGACCTTAAACGTGTGTCCACAGGAACAACTTACATTGCTTAGCTTATAATCAGGATGTGTGTTTGTTTTCATTTTTTTCCTTTAAATACTTAAATTAATTTTTCTAAAATATTTTTAATTCTCTTAATTCCCTTACGAATCAAACTACTACTGATGGGGTAAGAAAATCTGATATGACCTGGTGCACCAAAACCATCTCCTGGAACCGTAACAACTTGCGCTTGATTAAGAAATAAATCAGATAGATCAAATGAATTTTTAATCTTTATATTATTAAAAGATTTACCTAAATAATGTGAAAAGTCAGGAAAAGCATAAAAAGCACCGCCTGGCATATCACATTGTGTACTAGGAATATCATTTAAGAGAGAAACCATTAAATCTCGACGCTCTTTAAATTTATTTTTCATTAATTCTACTGCTGATTGATCACCCGTCAATGCTTCAACAGAGGCTGATTGACTTATAGAATTAGCGCATGAAGTTGCCTGACCTTGAATTTTACTCATCGCTTTAATTATTTTTTCCTCGCCAAAGGCATAACCAATTCTCCATCCAGTCATTGAATAAGTTTTTGACATGCTCATACATGTTATGATATTTGCACCAATATTATTATCAATGTTTAATTTCTGTGCACTAGTAAACTCACCATCAAAAACTAATCTTTCATAGCATTCATCTGATATAACAGTCCAATTATTTTCTTTTGCTAAGGCTAGAATATTAATAGTTGCCTCATCTGACCAAACACTTCCAGTTGGATTTGATGGTGAATTAATAATTATCCCTTTAACGTTATTTGAAATTTTTGATTTTAAATCTTTAATATTAGGTTCAAAATTATTTTTTTGATGTGTTTCCACAATAATTGGGTTAGCGTCTGAAAGTGTTACAAATTCTGGAAAGGATACCCAATATGGCTTAAAAATTAAGACTTCATCGCCTGCTTGAAATAATGCTTGGCAAGCAAGATAAAGACTTTGCTTCTCGCCATTAGAAATCAATATTTGATTTGGATTAATTTCCAGAAAATTTTCTCTTGATAGCTTAGAACAAACGGCTTTTCGTAACTCAATTGTACCTGCACCAGCAGTATATTTTGTTTTACCTGCCTCCATAGCTTTTACTGCAGCTTCACGTATATTTTTTGGCGTATTAAAGTCTGGTTGACCTGCACTAAAATCAATCACATCAACCCCTTGAGAAAGAAGTTCAGCCGCACGAGATGTCATTTCAAGCGTAAAAGAAGGTTTTACTCGTTCTACTCGATCAGCTAAAATAGTCATTCTATTGCACCTTAAAAGCTATGCTGTTTTTTATGATATTCTTCAGAGTTAAAGTTGATTTCATTTTCTGAAGATTTATTATTAGGCTTATTTGAATTACCGTGTTTTTTTGAAGGTTTTAGTTTTTCGCTTTGTCTTAAAGGTTTTTTTCTTTTTGGTCCTTCATCAACTTCTATATCAAATTCCTCTGAGAGTATTTTTTTACTCCGCTTAGGCTTCTTTTTTCTAAATTTTGATTTTCCACTTGTCTTTTTAGGATGAGGTACTTTTTGAACATCGATTTCTTGAAGCTCTGGATCCTTTAATAATCCTGCATCTAATTCTGATTTTTGTTCAGAACTCGCTCCTTTTTTTGAAAGAATATTAGGTTCATATAATCCCAATATTGTTCCATATCCTCTAGTAATACCATTGCCAATACCTAAATGGTTTGGTAAAATAAAATTGGTTTCAAATTCACCATCAAACGCTCCCCAATTATTTTCATCAACTGATTTTGGGGATAAAGATTCTAATTTCACTTTAGTAAAAATATTATTTTCTAATTCAAGACCCATTTCCCTTGACATAAAAACAATATTTTGGCCTAATAGATTATTTAAATAGGGCGCTTTTTCTTCATTTTCCAAACTACGATATTGATTACCAGTTGCCTGATTTAAAGCTATCCAAGGTGTAACAAAGCGGTAACTAATTAGTTTTGATATTGGCTTAAAATAATCTTCTTTTTCTTCAATTTCTTTATCTGAAATTTTAAACGTTATATTACCAAAGTCAAGCTCGTCTAAACTTGACAATACATCCTTGATGGGGCTAACCCCTTCAGAAACTGCAACAAAATGAATTTGCTCATCTAAAATTTTTACTTGAATGCGTGGATAAAGAAATTTATCACGGTATGATCCATCAAGCATAGGAACAATTTCTTTACCTTGAAACTTGCGCATTAAAACACCTTTTACCTGGTAAGGTGTTTTACGAACTGGTTTATCTGTAAAGAGCTTAACAGTAATTGTCTGTACTTTAGGATACTCAGAGCTCATATTTATACTTTCATAGCTTATAAATTATATTAAAAAGAGAGACCATTTAATTTTATTGACTCATAGTTTCCATAAACTCTTCATTAGTCTTTGTTCTACGCATTCTATCTTGGATAAACTCCATCGCTTCAACTACACTCATTTCATTTAGTAGTTTTCTAAGTATCCACATCCTAGCTAAAACTTTTTTATCTAATAACAATTCTTCTTTTCTTGTCCCAGACCTAATTAAATCAAAAGATGGATAAATACGCCTGTCACTTAATTTTCTATCAAGAACAAGCTCCATATTTCCAGTACCTTTAAATTCTTCAAAAATAACTTCATCCATTCTACTTCCAGTATCAATTAGTGCCGTTGCTAAAATAGTTAAGCTTCCACTCTCTTCCGTGTTTCTAGCAGCTCCATAAAAATGTTTTGGTTTCCTTAGCGCATTTGCATCTACACCACCAGATAAAATTTTACCACTATGAGGAATCACTGCATTATGTGCACGACCAAGTCGCGTTATACTATCTAAAAGAATAACGACATCATCTCCAAACTCAACCATTCGACGTGCTTTCTGAATGACCATTTCAGCTACAGCAACGTGACGTTCTGGTGGTTCATCAAATGTTGAACTTATTACTTCAGCTTCAACGTTTCTCTTCATATCAGTAACTTCTTCTGGTCTCTCATCAATAAGTAAAATAATCATTTTTACTTCAGGATGATTTTTACTTATTGCATTTGCTATTTTTTGGACAAGAACTGTTTTTCCTGTTTTTGGTTGGGCTACAATCAATCCACGCTGACCTTTGCCAATAGGAGAAATCAGATCAATAACGCGAGTTGATAAATCTTTTGGATTATCTTCTAGATTAAATTTTTGATCAGGGTACAATGGCGTAAGGTTAGAAAAAAGGATTGCTCTTCTAATCTCTGAAGGGTCTTTACCATTGACTTCTTCAACTTTTAATAGTGCATAAAAGCGCTCTTTTAACTTTGGCGGTCTGATTTGGCCTCCAACTTCATGACCTGTTCTTAATCCAAATCGTTTTATTTGAGAAGGACTAACGTAAATATCATCTGGTCCGGGTAAATAATTAAAATTAGGACTACGTAAAAAACCATAACCCTCATTTAGAACTTCAAGAACGCCACTAGCTGAGACGCCTCCGTCTTTTTCTGATTGAGCCTCAAGAATTTTTACGATTAACTCTTGCTTATTTAAACCTGAAAAGCTTTCAATCTTTAGTTCAGACGCTAAATCTGCTAATTCATTAATTCTTAGCTTTTGTAATTCATTAACATTCATATAAAATAACCTTGTTTAAACAATTAAAAATCTTTGAAATTGATAAAATGTTGGGAAGTTGCCTTTTTTAGGCTATAAAATAGGGTTTAACGCCTACCAACTATAAAGATATTACATAATTTTAAATCAAATATCCAAATTTATCAAAAACTTCTTTTGCAACGTAATGACTACCAAAAATTACTCCTGGAACATTTAATTTACTTGATGTTTTAACTAAATCATCTAATGCTTTTAAAAATGAATTCTCAATAATATAATTTGAGTAATCTAATTTTTCAAATGATTGTGCTAATTCTTTTCCTTCAAGTAAACCATTTTTTTTACTTCCACTTATAATAAGTGATTTAAATTTTCCATAAGTCGCTTTAACTACCATGCTTATTTCTTTATCGCTCTTTAATGTAATTAATCCAACAGGCGAACAAGCATTTAATGAAGTTATCGACTCTAGCATAGCATGAATTCCTTTGGCATTATGAGCAACATCATAAAAAATAAGCGGTTTAATTGACATTTTTTGCAACCTTGCTGGCCAAGTTGTCTTATCTAGACCTTTTTGGATAATTTTATAATTAATCTTTGAGTCAAAATTATTAATAATTGCAATACTTAAAGCTGCATTAAATGCTTGATGACCTCCAATTAATGGTATTTTAAAAAACTTATTTTTAATTTTAAACGATGTCCCCTCTTCACTAATCTTAATATCTTGAGGCTGTTCTTGATATATAGTTTTTGATTTTTTACTTCTTGATATTTCGCGAAGTATCGATAATGAAAGTTTCGCTTGTTTACCTAAAACTACCGGTATTCCAGATTTAATTATACCACCTTTTTCTTTGGTAATAGATTCTATATCCGGGCCTAAAATCTCTCGATGGTCTAGCGATATGGGAGTTATAGCTGTTACTGATGGAGTTATGACATTTGTTGAATCTAGCCTTCCTCCTAAGCCTGTTTCTATCACAGCTATATCAATATTATTTTCAGCAAAGTGTTTAAAAGCCATTACTGTTGTAGTTTCAAAAAAAGTTGACTCTATTTTTTCAATATCGTTTTTATAATTTTTTATAAATAATGCAATCTCATCATCTTTAATAAATATATTATTAATTTTAATTCTCTCATTAAAACTAACAAGATGTGGTGAAGAATACACTCCCACTTTATAGCCAGCTGCCATTAATATTTCTCCAACCATTGAACATGTTGAACCTTTTCCATTTGTTCCGGCAACATGTATAGATCTATAATTTTTATGTGGATTACCACATTTATCTAATAATTTAATAGTATGAGATAATCCAACTTTAATTCCAAGCCTATTAAGATTATATAGATAATTTAATTGACTGTTAATATTTCTAGAATCGTCTAATTCTATCATTTTTTATTTTAGCTTAATTGGAATAAGTTATCGTTTATAAAAAATATTTAAAATAAAGTTATTATTATAAAATTAACTTTCAGAAAGATATTGCTCTCTTGAATAACGAAATTTAACAATTGACTTATAAATTGAGTTTGCAATTATTTGTCTATATTTTGGATTCCGCAAATTTTTCTCTTCATTACTATTAGTTAAATAACCTGCTTCAATTAATACATTTGGCATACTTGCTCCAATTAAAACGTGAAAACCTGCCTGCTTTACACCTCTATTTTTAGATTTAACTTTCTTTGACATTTCCTCTTGAACCATTGCTGCTAACTCTTCACTTTCTTTCATAAACATACTTTGTGCCATTGTTGCCATAATTAAATTCTCCCCAGATAAATCTTTATATTTATCATTTGACCTATCTTCTAATTTAATTACCTCATTTTCTCTAGATGCAACTTCAATAGCGTCTTCTGTTTTACCAGGGCGAAGCAAATAAGTTTCAAAACCGTAAGCTGTTTTATTTGGGTTTCCATTTAAATGAATGCTAATAAAAATTTTGCCATTGGATTCATTCGCCATTTTTGTTCTTTTCCAAAGAGGTACAAATATATCCTCAGTCCTGGTATAGATAACTTTTAACTTTGTATTTTTTTCAAGAAGTAGCCCTACTCTTTTTACAATATCAAGAGCAATGTTTTTTTCTTTTGTTCCTCTTTTCCCCATCGTACCGGGGTCTTTTCCTCCATGACCAGCATCAAGGATAACTGTATCTAATTTCCAACGGTCTTTTACTTTTTTCATCTGCGCTAAACTATTTTTAATAGAAGTCCTTAATGAAATGACAATTTCACTTGGGTCTTTGCTTTGATATAGTTCGTGACTCTCAACTTTTGTTCGAATTTGAAATGCTAATTGCGATGATTCCCCTAATTGATCTGCCGCAATACTTTTAATAATACCCCGAGTATCTGTTCGTCTTATTTCGCTTGTATCAACTAACCCTCCTGCCACTGTTAAATAAAACCATCCATTTTCATGAAAAAACGAACTAATATTTCCTTCTGGAAATAAATTGCGAGTCTTTATTCTTATAATTGTACCATTAGATTTTTGAGAAATATTTACACCTGTAATCGTAAATGCTTTTATATCAATATCTAAAACCATACGCCTTGAATCATATTTTATGCCGGGCATAGCTATGCGTTTAACTATATCAAAGAAAGCCTCTGCTGGAAGAAAAATATCATTATCCGTTAGAATTGTATGCATAGGCATTTGAAAAACTTGATCATCAACTAATAAATAACTACTATTCCCAGAAATCTTTATTCTATGATCACCAATATAAAGTACCATCTTGCCACGCTCTTTGTTAATAAAGGGCTCTCGCTTTGCTAATACTCTTGAAATATCTAGAGTGGACACATAGGTACCTCTAAGCTTATCAAGAGTCATAATATCATCAATTGAATTATCAACACGGTTAACTACCCGTATTGTGCCCGCATAGCTAATTGTAGCTAAGATTGTTAATTTAAGAGCAATGTTTAAAAATCTAGATAACATGGGTTAGAAATTATCCTCACTTTAAACGATAAACAATAAATGCTAAATAAAGTCTAATAAAATATATTTTTAGTTTTAATTGATATTATAAATAAAAACGCCCCACATTTCTGCGAGGCGTTAATCAACTTACTTTTTTGGTATTTATTTTTTGTACCAAAAAACTATTAGCATTAAAGCAAGTAGGCCAGCAAATCCAGCATCGCCAAATTTACTCATTAAATCGCCAATGCCTGCAATAACACCAAAGTAGTCGTCAAAAAGAATTCCAACGACAATACCGAGAACAACTAATCCTTTTAAAAGACTAGTTATCTCTCCGATAAAAGCAGTTACGGTTTCAAAGGCCTTATTCATTTGTTATCTCCTAGGATTATTAAAGCAGAAAGGGGCTCAAAAAAAACACCCTTCATTCTACTGGTTAACCTGCGAAAGAGACAAATATTAACAAGGCTAATAGACCTGAAAATCCTCCGTCTAGGAAAGATTCAACTAGATCTACTATTCCGCCAACGGGGTCAAACCCAGTTGAGTAAAGGATGTTTACAAATACAAACATCACAATAAGTGCTTTAATTAAGCCAACTACGGACTTGGCAATACCCTGCACGGTTGAAGTAAAATCAGCCATTAGGTTCCTCCTTGGTTAGGTTCAATTGAACAAAAAAAGGGGGCATGTATCCCATGCTCCCCTTGGTTCAATTCTTTCGCGTTTTGTGTATGTGGTTATCTTTTCCACTTGTTAGAATTTAAACAAAAAATAGAATTAATCAACAATTTTTGACTAATCATTTTTTTATATGTTTTCTCCTCGTGAATGATCTTAAAAGTTCCTAAAATCAATATATTATTTATTAATGAAAATTTAAAATAAAAGTTTAAAATGAAAATTTCAAATATTTTTGCTCGTGAAGTGCTTGATTCAAGAGGAAACCCTACTGTTGAAGTTGATATAAAATTGCAAGATGGAGCCTTTGGTCGCGCAATTGTGCCTTCAGGAGCATCAACCGGAGAACATGAAGCGGTTGAGTTAAGAGATGGAGATAAAAGTAGATATTTAGGACTGGGTGTTAAGAATGCAGTTTTGAATGTTAACACAACAATCTTAAATAATTTAAAAGGTCTTGATGCCAGTGATCAACAAAATATAGATAATATAATGATTGAGCTTGATGGCTCAACAAATAAAAATAAGTTAGGAGCTAATGCTATCTTGGGTGTTTCTATGGCAATCGCCCGAGCAAGTGCAATATCAAAGAGAGTTCCACTATATAAATATTTAGGAGGTAAAGAAGCCAATCTGCTACCTATTCCAATGATGAATATATTAAATGGTGGCAGCCATGCTGATAACAATGTTGATATTCAAGAGTTTATGATTTTCCCAATAGGCGCAGACTCATTTTCGGCTGCGCTTCAGATGGGAGCAGAAACCTTTCATCAATTAAAATCTGTTTTAAAACAAAAAGGCCTGAATACTTCTGTTGGTGATGAGGGTGGTTTTTCTCCAAATTTAAGATCAAATGCAGAAGCAATAGATCTTATTTTAGAAGCAATTGAAAAAACAACTTACTCTATAGGAAAAGAAATGTTTTTAGCCTTAGATGTTGCCTCAAGTGAATTTTATAATAATGGTAAATATCATTTAATTTCTGAAAAGAAAAAATATACTTCTGATAATATGATTGAATATTTAAAATCTCTTGTAGTTCAATATCCTATCGTTTCAATTGAAGATGGGCTCGATCAAAACGACTGGGAAGGATGGCATGCTTTAAATAAGGAGCTTGGGTCTAAATGCCAAATTGTTGGAGATGATTTGACAGTTACTAGTATTTCACATCTTCAACGTGCAATTAATGAAAAATCAATGAATGCTATTTTAATTAAGCTTAATCAAGTTGGGTCGGTTTCTGAAACAATTGATGCAATTAAACTTGCAAAAGCTAATAATTGTGCAGCTATTGTATCACATCGTTCCGGAGAAACAGAAGACACTACCATTTCAGATTTTTCTGTAGCGATGGGAATGGGGCAAATTAAAACAGGATCTTTATCAAGAACAGATCGCATTGCAAAATATAATCAACTACTTAGAATTGAAGAAGAACTTGGCTCAAAAGCAAAATATCCGGACATTGATATTTTAGGAAGACTATGATTAATAATAGTAATTCAAAAAGAGTTAAAAGAAAAAACTCCAAACAAGTATATAAAACTGATATTCAAAAACGAATTATTCGGAGTATCCTTCTAGTTGGCGCGCTATCTCTTATAATCATTTTCTTTTTTGGCGACCATGGTCTTTATCAGTTATACACTTTAAAAAAGGAAAGAGCCTCGATTCAAAACCAAATTAATACTCTTCGACAAGAAAAAGTTGAATTAGAAAATGAAAAAATAAAATTAGAAACTGACTATAAGTATATTGAAGAGCTTGCCCGTGAAAAGTATAGAATGGCAAAAAAAGGAGAAAAAGTCTTTAAAGTAATTGATAAAAGAAAGAAATAATTAATTTTTTTCTATATTTTTCCCAAGATGCTTACTATAAATAAATAATTTATCTTTTTCTTCTTCCGATAAAGCATCAAATCCAACATCACTTACCTTATCTAAAAGCTGATCTACATTTGTTTGAATATTCGCTATTTTTTTTTCTTTTTTTATACTCTTTTTATATTTTATACTAGCTAAATAAGAGTTTAATAATAAACTAAACCTACGGATTGTCCATGTTGATTTCAAATATATAAACCCAATCATCATACCTGATAAATGAGTAAGATGACTAATATTTGATCCGGAATAACTTAATGATGAAACAAAAGCTATGAACCCAAGAAAAATAACAAAGTATTTTACCTTTACAGGAAAAAGGAAATATATCAGAACTTTTCGATTTGGGAACATTAATCCATAAGCTAGTAATATCCCATAAATTGCTCCACTAGCTCCAATTAAAATAGCATTTCCATTAAAATTAAATAAAAGCCATATTAAACCTGAGCCAAAACCTGTAATAAAGTAAAACTTTAAGAATTCTCTTCTCCCCCATATTGATTCCATCTCTGATCCAAACATCCAAAGTACAAACATATTCATAAAAATATGAAAGAAATCTCCATGAATAAACATATATGTAAATGGTTGCCAAATCATTGGCCATACAGTGTTTGAAGATAATCCGAATATTTGCGCTAGGTCAAATTGTGATTGAGCAATATATCTAAATAAAAATAATAAAGCGTTTATAGATATTAGTATTTTTATTGCCTCTGTAAAGTTTTGCGGCTTAAAATCAATATTCCTAGGTTCTGATTGAAATTGATATCTCATATTAGTTTATAATTTTATATTTCCATTAAATTGAGAGGATTTCTCTAAGTATTTTAAGGGATTTTAAATTTTTAACGCCCTCAAAGTGTATACCTAGGCAAGTATTCAAATAATTGCTCACAACTCTTCTATCTTTTGCAGTTATTTTTAAATTTTCTTTTATTTCTAATTCGGCTTTTTCAAAATAATTGAAAATTTCTTTTGAATTTGGACCTTCATAAGGATTGGGCAAAGGAACAAAGTCTAATTCAGATTGATTCAAATCTGGCTTGAAACCTAAAAATGTTAATAAACTATATTGATAATGCCAGTAAATAAGATTTAGTTGATTATTTGAATTTTCTACTTCTTTTAAGGATCTAAATAATTCATTATAAAGATTATTATGAGAATCATTATCTGTAAGACATTTATCGGTTAACTCAATCATTGCCATCGCATAAGAAATTTTTTTTAAATCTTTAGGAATATTACGCCAAGAACAATCAAAAGATGCTTTTGATATTGTTTGGAGCTCTCGATTTTCTTTAAAATAAAAAACTAAGTTTAAACAGTTTACTGGTTGAAAATATGCTCCCATTGGAGATTTTTTTCTATGCGCGCCATGAACAATAAAACTAGTCTTACCTAAATCTTTAACAAAACATCTAGCAATAAGACTTGTTTCACTATAAGGAAAGCGTTTTAAAACAATTGCACTTGAATTTTTTATCATATCATGATAAAATTAATTATAAATATTATTAAAAATTAATATGCTTTTGCAAAAATTGCTTCATGCTTAGCAGGCTTTCCAGAAAAAATACAATCTAAACCTTCTATCTTCTCATCAAAGGGTATAACTCGAATAGTTGCTTTAGTTTCATTTTTAATAGTTCTTTCTGTTTCAGAGGTTCCATCCCAACCGCAACGAATAAACCCACCTTTATTTTTAATGACATCTTTGAATTGAGTGTATGTTGAAACGCTATGAGTATTGTTCTTTCTGAATTCTTTTGCTTGTTCAAAAAGGGTTTTTTGTATTGAATCAAGCAACTCTGGGATTCGATTAACTATATCTTCTTTCTTTACAAATTGCTTTTCTCCTGTATCTCGACGAGCAATTACAACTTGAAGTTTTTCTATATCTTTTGGTCCAACTTCTAATCGAATAGGAACACCTTTCATTTCCCATTCATTAAACTTGAACCCCGGACTTCCCTTTCTCCAATCTTCATGAACACGGACTCCCTTATTTTTAAGCTTTAATAAGATTGGTTCCAAATATTTAATTAATATCTCTTGGCTTTCTCCATTCTTAAAAATAGGCACAACAACAACCTGATATGGAGCAATTCTAGGTGGTAATCGCAAACCCTTATCATCGCCATGCGTCATAATAACTCCACCAACTAAACGAGTGCTTATTCCCCAGCTTGTTGCATAAACTAATTCTTCTTTATTCTCTTTTGTTTGAAAAGTAACATCAAATGCTTTGGCAAAATTTTGACCCAAGTTGTGAGAAGTTCCAGCCTGGAGAGCTCGCCGATCTCCCATAAGAGCTTCGATACAATACGTTTTATCTGCACCAGCAAATTTTTCAGATTCTGATTTAAACCCTGTGAGAACCGGCATTGCCAGATAATCTTCAGCAAGTTTGCGATATAATTCTAAAATAAGTAGTGTCTCTTCTTCTGCTTCTTCTGCTTTAGCATGAGCCGTGTGCCCTTCTTGCCATAAGAACTCTGTTGTTCTCAAAAAAAGTCGAGTTCTCATCTCCCAACGAACAACATTTGCCCATTGATTTATTAATAATGGTAAGTCCCTATATGATTGTATCCATTTTTTATACATTGACCAAATTAAAGTTTCAGAAGTAGGTCTTACTATAACTTCTTCTTCTAGTTTTGAATCTGGATCAACAACAAGCCCATTTTTGCCATCTGATTTTAATCTGGTATGTGTAACAACAGCACATTCTTTAGCAAAGCCTTCAACATGTTCAGCTTCTTTTGCTAAAAATGATTTTGGTATAAATAGCGGAAAATATGCATTTACATGACCAGTGTCTTTAATCATTTTATCAAAAGTCTCTTTAATTAAATCCCACATAGCAAAGCCATAAGGTTTTACAACCATCGTACCTTTAACTGGACCATAATCAGCTAGGTCTGCTTTAGTAACAACATCTGTATACCATGTATTATAATTTTCGCTTTGTGGTGTAACGCTTTTTGACATCTTTTTCTTTCAATATTATAATTAGAAATTAGTGGCTTAATAAAAGCCTTACAACGAAATTTGTAGGTTGTAATTGATTGGGTCTCATATACTCTAGAGATTACTTTCATAATGTTTGAATTAATAAAGGAGGGCCATTTGAAACATCTATTTCCCAAAATTTTAATTATTACTTTTATATTACTTGGCTGTGAATCTAATAAAGCTGATTTGATTATTGAAAATGGGACTATTTACACCATGAATGATTTAAATCCACTTATCGATGCTGTGGCTATAAGAAAAGGTAAGATAATTGGTGTTGGCTCAAAAAATTATATTAAATCTTTCAAAAGTAAAAATACTAAAATACTAGATTTGAAAGGCTTAACCATGACACCTGGATTAATTGAAGGGCATGGCCATTTTATGGGCCTTGGTTATGCAAAAATGCGCCTAGACTTTTCTGCGATAGCAAATTATAATGAATTGGTAAATATGGTGGCTGATGCTGTTTCAAAGGCAAAGCCAGGCGAATGGATTTTGGGTAGAGGTTGGCATCAAAGTAAATGGGATTCTAAACCAATAGACCTTGTAAAAGGATTTCAAACACATAATAAACTTAGCAAAATTTCTCCAAATAATCCGGTATGGTTAAAACATGCTAGTGGCCACGCTGCCTTTGGCAATGCGAAAGCAATGGAAATTGCTGGTATTACATCAGAAACTGAGTTTGGCTTTGGAGGTGAGATTATCAAAGATCTAAAAGGCAATCCTACTGGTATTTTCAATGAAAGAGCTCAGGGTCTAGTAAATAAATATGTCGAAGGAGAAGGCGACCCTCAAAAGGCATTACAGTTAGCAGTTCAAACATGTCTTGAAAATGGAATTACTTCTTTTCAAGATGCTGGATCAGGGTCAACTGCTATTAATAATATGAGGACCGGTCTTAGAAAGGGTGAATTAAAAGTTAGGCTCTATGTTATGCTTACCAGTAGAGACCCCGAGTTACTTAAAACTTGGTATGATAAAGGGCCTGAGGTTGGAACCGGGAATGATTATTTAACAATTCGTTCAATAAAATTAAATGCAGATGGAGCGCTTGGCTCAAGAGGAGCCTGGATGTTGGATGACTATAGAGATCGTCCTGGACATTTCGGCATGGCAACGCAATCTATGGATTATGTTTATGAAGTATCTAGAGATGGACTGAAAAATGGTTTTCAAGTTAATACGCACGCTATAGGTGATAGGGCGAACAGAGAAGTCTTAGATCAGTATCAAAAAGTGTTTAATGAAAAACCAGAGCTAGCAACAGATCATCGTTGGCGAATAGAACATGCTCAACATATTGATCCCTTAGATATTCCACGTTTTGGTAAAATGGGGGTAATCCCTTCAATTCAAGGTATTCATATGTCCTCTGATCGGCCATGGGCAATAAATAGACTGGGCGAAAAACGAATCAAAGAAAGTGCTTATGTTTGGAGAGACTTAATAAATACTGGTTCAATTATTATAAATGGAACAGATGTCCCTGTTGAGCCAATTAATCCGATCGCATCACTTTATGCTAGCTCAACCCGTCAAACCTTAAAAGGAAAGCCTAAAGGAGGCTACGAACCTTATCAAAAAATGACTCGGATGGAAGCTTTAAAAAGTTACACTATTAATCCTGCTTACGGCAGTTTTGAAGAAGATATAAAAGGTTCAATAGACATTGGTAAATATGCTGATTTTACCGTTTTTTCCCAGAATATTATCACCATTCCAGATAATCAACTATTAAATACTAAAATTAAATATACTATTATAAATGGTCAAATTGAGTACCAAGCTAATTGAATAGTCAAAAAAAAGCTAAAGCCCTTCATCAAAGAAAATATCGTTTTTTGAATAATGAATTTATAATTGAAGGCCGTCGATCAATTGGTTCAGCGATTGAAGCAAATGCTGAAATTACTCTTCTTTTTTATACAACTAACTTTTCTGAAAATAATCCAGATATAATGGAAAGAGTTAAAAATATACCTTCAGAAATAATCTCATCGAAAGAAATCAATAATATATCACCTTCTATAACTTCATCTGGTATCTTAGCTATTTGTAAAATTTCAAAATTTCAATCATATAATAAAAATAAAAATATTATTTTTTTAGATAATATATCTGATCCAGGAAATCTTGGGACTATATTAAGAACCGCTGTTTGGTTTGGAATTGATCAAATTGCTTATTCTAGTGGATCAATTGACCCATATAACCCGAAAGTAGTTCGTAGTGCTATGGGAGCTCATTTCAATATTTCTTGGCTAGGTGAATTAAGTTTAAAAGAAATTAAGGGCTATAAAATATTAGGAGCTGATCATCGTGGAAGATCAATAGAGTCAATAAATATTGATAATCAAAAATGGGTACTAGTAATGGGTAGTGAGCCACATGGGTTATCTGAAAGTTCTCATCCACACTTGGAAGAGTTGATTTCCATACCTAAAGTTGGTGAAGGAGAGTCTCTTAATATCGGTGTATCAATGGGTATTTTACTATATGAATTGACAAAATAATGGATTCTTTTTCCCTTCATGAATAATAGGTTAATTTAGAGTATTATGATGAACCAAGCCCTCTCAGTTCGTTTTATTTTTATAATAGTTTTATTATCAGTGCTTTCAGCACTGATCGTTGGGTCAATCTTTGGCACAATGGATCCGGCCATCCTTTCAGGTGCTAATCCTGGACTCCCGACCTACCTTGCTATGTTTATTGGGCAAGGATTCTTAATAGTACCTGTTCTTTATTACCTTAAAAGAAAAAAGTTTGATCTTATAGATTCATTTCGCTTGAATCTTGTTTCTAGAGATATTATTTATACCACATTTTTTATTTCCATCGGAGCTATGATTTTATCTGATGAACTTAATATTCTTGTCGGTATGATAATCCCTCTTCCAGATTCTTTTTTACAGCTTGAAGCCTTACTAAAACCGGAGGATCCTTTATCTCTTGTTCTACTAATAATAACAATTGTTATTATTGCTCCTATAGGTGAAGAGTTATTATTTAGAGGCTTTTTGCAGACTGGCTTGGAAAAAGCATGGAATGATGTAACTCGCGCAATTTTATTTTCAAGCCTTTTCTTCGCTGTAATTCATTTTAATCCTTTTTGGATAATTCAAATATATTTTCTTGGTGTTTTATTAGGGTTTTTAGCTTGGAAAACAAATTCTATTATACCATGTATAATTTTTCATGTTATTATTAATGCTACCTCTTTATTGTTTACTTCTATTGAAGATTCTCTCGAACCAATAATTATTTGGAATGGACATATAAATCCAATTCTAATTTTTATAGGTGTCTTTTCTTTTTGGTATGGTTTTAAACGCTTAAATACGAGAGGATTCGTTTAATATGAAAAAGGAAATGTTTAGCACTGAGATTTCTATTTTACGTGATACTTTTAGAAGACTATTGAGGCGTCATGCTAAAACGAATATTATTAAACTTGTTGATAAGACTCACCCTGCTGATATGGCATTAATATTTCGTTATTTTAATGATTTAGAACAAGACACCGTTTTTGCCATGATGAAACCTTCAGAAAAAACTGTTGAGTTTTTAAATGAACTTGATGAAGCCATCACTATTAGAATTGTTGAAAATGAAGCTCCTTCAAGAATTGCTGCTATTCTTGAAGACGCAAGCTCGAATGAACAAGCATATCTAATGGGCCTTGTTGAAGAAACCTATGCTACCTCTGTAATTGATCTCTTTAAAGTTGAAGAGCAGGAAGAGCTTGAGGAGATGATGGCTTATCCTGAAGATAGTGCTGGAATTCTTATGTATACTGATGTATTTACATTACATGAGGAAACTCGCGCAAGAGAAGCTATTGCAGCCTTACAAGATCAGGAAGAAGCTGAAATGGTTTTTTACCTTTATACTATAGATAATGAAGGCGCGTTAACTGGTGTTATTTCACTTCGAGATCTCGTAACTACTCCTAGTGATACAATGCTAAAAGATATCATGACTAAAAAAGTGCAGACTGTGCGTCCTGAAACTGACCAAGAAGAAGTTGCGAGAATAGTATCTCAATATAATTTTTTAGCTGTACCTGTAATAGACTCTGATGAAAAGCTTTTAGGTATTGTCACCGTTGATGATGTTGTTGATGTTATACGTGAAGAAGCAACAGAAGACTTTTTAAAAATGGTAGGTGCTGGTGAAGATAGAGAAATTCTTTTAAAATCTTCTTGGGAGAACGCACGTATTCGACTACCTTGGCTATTTGCCAGTTGGATAGGCGGAATTATAGCCGCTTATATTATTGGAGTCTTTGATGATGTATTGCAAAATACGCTTGCTTTAGCTGCTTTCATTCCTGTTATTATAGGTATGGGAGGTAACGTTGGTACTCAATCTTCAACAATGATTGTTCGCGGCCTGGCAACTGGGCGTGTAGGGTTTGAAAATTCATCTAAAATTCTATTTAAAGAGATTCGTGTTGGGCTCATACTTGGTGTCCTTTATGGCATCTTGCTTGGATTGTTTGCGATTGTTCGCTTTCTTGATATTTCACCTATTTTAGGATTGGTTGTTGGACTAAGCATTTGTGCATCTATGCTGATTGCCGCAACAATTGGTTCGTTAGTTCCTCTTATCTTAGATCGTTTTGATATTGACCCTGCCGTTGCTACAGGTCCTTTTGTAACAACAGCCATTGATATTCTTGGTGTGGCTCTATATTTTATAATTGCTGGTGCTTTATTTAATATAGGTTAATATGTTTATGTATAAAGGTTTATTATTTATTTTCACAACGGTTAGTCTTTTTGGACAAAATTTTAATATTACTATCTATGGTCTCTCTGTTGCAAAAGCTACTTGGAAGGTTAATTCTGATAAAGTTGACCTTGAATATAAAACAGAAGGGCTTGCAAATTTAATCTGGCCAGCAGAAAACATATATTCAACTAAATTTGATCTAAATAATTATAATCTTTATAATTTTAATAAAAAAATAAATCAAGGAAATTTAAAGCAAGCAGTCTCTTTTGATATGAAGAGTGACTCCTTGGTATACAAAAACAAACATAGAGTCAGAATAAAACCAACCTATAACCTTTTTTCTTTATTAGTGCTAATTCAAAAAAAATTCACACCCGAGCTAGATGCTAAATGGTTATCCTTTGAGCATGAAGGAGCTTTATTTAATGGTCGATTTATTTCAGCTGGATTAGATACAATTGATTTTAATGGTGAAAATATAATTTGCGATCATTTTAGGTTTGATATTGAAAAATCTAATAAAGAGGACTCTTTTTTAGATCAGACCGATCGGTTAATGAATTATTCTGTAAAAGAAAATACAGTTAGGCAAATCTGGGTGGAACGAAATGGAAATCGTCGTATAATCAAAGCAAATATTTTAGTGAATGGCTTTCCATTCAAGGTAGATATTCAAAATGACTAATAGACCATTTTTTAAAAATTACGGAAAACATATTCTAATTTGGATTTGTATATCTACAGCCATTGGTGTTGCCTTAAAATTTGGAATTGATAAAAATGTTGTTGTTTTTGGAACATTGGTAGTTGGTGTTTTCACACAGGCTTTTGCTGGGCTCGCTGCTTTAATGGGTGCAGTTCCATTAATAGGCCCTTTTGTTGTAAAAATATTTGCAATTCCATTTTTTTGGATACTAAATGCTATGGGCTATTTTATTGGTGCAGTTGCAATTAAAAAGGGTTATCGTAGTGAGTTTACTAAATCAAGGGTCCTTACATTGGCTCTCCTAATCGGTATAGTTATTGGATATATCATTGGGCATTTAGTCCCAATGAGATAATAATAATATGAATATTTTAATTCTTCATGGCCCTAACCTAAATCTGCTTGGTTCTAAATCTGCTGAGATAGGGGAAAAAATAACAATTGATAAAATTAATACAGGAATTCGACGCCATATAAGAAAAGAAGACCTTCAAATAAAAATTTTACAAACACATAAACAATTTCACGCAATTAATTTTATACAACGAAATCGAAATTGGGCAGATTTTTTTCTGATTGCACCTATGTCATGGGCTCGATATGAATATTCAATTTTAGATGCCCTAAAAATATCTAAGATTAAAACTCTTCAAATCTTATTCACTGATAATTATAGTGATATAACTAAATCAAATTCAATTTTTTCAGAATTTTGTACTTCTACACTGATAGGGTCGCCTGATAAAGTTTATTTAGAAGGTCTTGATCATATCCAAAAAATGATCTGATTTTTTGCGTTATTACTTTTTTATTATTTTTTTATTGTGGATGGGTTGTACAAAACCTGCACATAAAACCCTAAATGTTGAAAAACCAAAGTTTGAACCTCTTTTCCAAGTTTCGGAGAATTTGCTAATAGCAAAAATAACAACTAATAAAAATTTTACTGCTTATGATTCCCTCTCTTTAGCTGCCAAAAAAGGTATATCTATAAATAAACTTATTGATTTAGCAGATTCCACGCTTCATGACTCTTCAAGAATTATGTTTTTACCTTTACTTAATGATTTATTACCAGAGAATAAACGCTCCAGAAAGCTCAATAGTATTTCATTAAAAAATAATTTGGTGGATATTACATTTTTATTAGATACGACTCTTATCTCTCCTATAATTAGACAGACAATTTCTAAATACAGTATCGATAAAACGATAAACCCTTTATTTGATCGTAATGGAATAATTCCAAATTTTAGCCAACTTTCTCCTACTACTTATCTAGCTCTTCCTACTGAAAAACTTAATTTACCAACAAAAGCTTCAAGGCTTCCCAATGCTCCTCGAGCGTATCGTTCAGGAGTTCATCGTGGAATTGATTTCTTTTCTAATTGGGGAACGCTCGTTAGATCTGTCGCTGATGGCGTCGTCATTCGAGCTGATCTAAACTATAAAGAAATAGATCCTGATTTTAGAATTGAAATATTAAATAAAGCAGCAAAACTAGATCGAACGCCCTCTGATATTTTTAACGAACTACTTTTAGGTCAAGCCGTTATTATTGATCATGGCTTTGAGTTATTTACAGGTTTTAGAGCAATTACAATCTATGCGCACTTATCACATATAAATAAAAATATTAAACCTGGTTACAAAATCTCTAAAGGTGAGGTTTTTTCTAAATCTGGTAATACCGGTACACGCCCAAGCACTTTAGGCACACGAAAAGAATCTCATCTACATTGGGAGTTAATCTTACAGGATAAAGATGGCGAGTATTATTTTGGACAAGGGTTAAAGTATGATGAGCTAAATAGGTCTTTAAATAGACTCTTTAAATAATTAAGAGCGCGCTCTATTAAGATTTTCTTTAATGGTTTTATCATCAGGTAGTACTTCAATCGCTAATTCGAAACAAGTAATAGCTCTTGGTCTATCTCCTGACAAATAATAAACTGAACCAAAATAGTCAAGTATTAATCCCCAACGCCGTCTAATTGCTTCTTCTGAATCTCCCATACCTTCTAGTTCTTTACTTAAAAAAGCTTGAATATCTGGGTTTTGATATTGACTATAATGAAGACCAGCCAAAGCTAAAGCTTTTATATCAATATCCTCGCTTTGTACATATATTTTAATTTTTTCTACAATAGATTCATCTAGCTGAGCCATCCCGGGCACTAAATATCGTTTTATAAAATAGGTTAAATTCGTAAACTGACTCATGGGGTGTCTTAACTCTGGTTTAAGTAAAAGTTCTGCGGCATCATTCCCTAACATTGAACTCGTTACTTTTAAACGGTTTGCAATAGCTGGATGAAGAGGCTTTACTGGCCCGTACCAATCATCAACATTTTTTTGCAATGCAATAACTGAATCATCTATATGGCACTGAGCACAAGCAGAAACAAACCCTTGAGAATCATCGTACTCAGGCCTTGGAATTGAAACTGTATGGTCAGACCTTTCGTATTTGATCTGATCTCCTATTGCAGTATGCTGCCTATAGGGCATATGACATGAAATACAGCGACTTCCTTCAGATTCAGGCGGATGGTATGTATGTGAAACAATATCATTAGATTTAGCCATATGGCATGATAAACACTGATTATCATCAAATCTATCTAACAACAATTTTCGATTAATATCTTGATAGTCATTACTATGAGGATTGTGACAGCTAATACAAGTCATGGCACCACTTAGGAAGCAGTCACTATATAAATGATTTTGCTGGTAACCAAAAGTAGTTATTCTACCATCTACCGCATATGGGTTTTCATTGCCTAACAAAGCTAACTTTAATGAATAAAATTCTTCAAGTTTCTCACCTGGTAGATAGCCTGTTTTTATTGGTGTTTTAACTGCATGACATTGGAAACAAACATTTAAACTTTTATTTGGAGTCATTCCAATTAAACTATTTATTCCTATCGTTTGGGATTCATTAATAATATTACTTACTATTGCTGACATTGATTTAATATGAGTTATTCCTGGTCCATGACAGGACTCACAATTAACAGCTAAAGATGTAAACTCAACATTATAGTTATCACCAATTTTTGTGCTAATTATTTGACTTCCATGGCACTGTTGACAATTAGAAACATTTTCAACATCACCAAGCATTCTATGAGGTGGCCAATTGTATAATTCGTCTAACGTAATATTTTTATTAACTGTAACCCATTTTTCATTAGAAGCTAGTTGAACAAACCATGTCTCATTTGAAATACTATAATCAAAAGGTAAAAAACGATATGAACCATCTGGGTATTGAGCAAAAAATGTTTGTGTTCCGCCACCATACATAAATCCACCGCCCACAACAGACTCAACGGTTACTAGTTTTTCTATATTAGAGGTAATATTATTAATTCTGAACTGGTAAAGTCCATTATTTATTTCAGGATAAACAATGACATCCTTAAAGATCATTGGTTCACCATTAAATGAAGCCTTGACTCTTTCAACCGTTGGCAATCCTCCTGCATTACCATGTGTCGAACTAGACCATTGATCGTATATATCAGGATGGCAGGACTGACAATCCTTTGCACCTGCAAAATCAGTAGACTTAATTGTACTTGATTTAGTTGGTATGGGTGAGAAACTAAGCGTGACTTTATCTTTTTTTTCGCAAGCAAAAAATAAAATTAAAAAGGTAAAAAGAATAAAGAG